>CAYGMS010000108.1:2456-7298 GCA_964350905.1 uncultured Thiobacillus sp.
GCGCGTGAACTGGTCCAGTCAGGCCACGCCGTCAGCATCGAAACCGGTGCCGGTGCAGCGGTCGGATTTGGCGACGATGCCTATCGCACCGCAGGGGCAGCCATCGTCGCCACGCCGGCCGAAGCCTATGCCACCGATCTGGTAGTCAAGGTGAAAGAACCGCAATCGGCCGAAGCATCGATGCTGCATCATGGCCAGTTGCTGTTCTGCTATCTGCATCTGGCTGCCGCGCCCAAGCTGGCGCGCGAACTGATGGCCAACGGCGTGACGGCAATTGCCTATGAAACGGTGACCCGGGCGGACGGTGGCCTGCCGCTGCTGCAGCCAATGTCCGACATTGCCGGCCGGCTCGCCACGCAGATGGGCGCACTGGGCCTGCACAAGTCGCACGGCGGCAACGGCAAACTCATCACCGGCATGCCCGGCGTGCCGCCTGCGCACGTGGTCATCATCGGTGCCGGCGTGGTGGGCATGGGTGCGGCGCAGGTTGCGGTCGGGCTGGGTGCACGCGTCACGCTGATCGACCACCAGGCCGACAAACTCGCCCGCGCCGAGGCTCAATTCGGCGCACGGGTGGAAACCCAGTTCTCGTCGCCCGATGCCATCGCCGACAGCCTCGCACAAGCCGACATCGTGGTCGGGGCCGCGCAAATTCCCGGTCGCCATGCACCCCGACTGATCAGCCACGCCTTGCTGAAAAAAATGCCGCCAGGATCAGTACTGGTGGACGTGGCCATCGACCAGGGCGGCATCGCGGAAACGTCACGCCCCACCACCCACAGCAATCCCTTTTTCGTTGCCGAAGGCATCGTTCATTACTGCGTCACCAACATGCCGGGGGCAGTGGCGCACACCGCCACCGACGCACTCACTCACGCAACCTTGCCCTATGTGCAGGCACTGGCAACGCAGGGATTGGCCGCACTGGAGGCCGATGCCGGGCTCAAGGCAGGGGTGCTGGTTCATGCCGGAAAGATCACCCACCTCGGGCTGGCACAGGATCTGAAGACCGCCTGAGTCAGGAAAACGACGCAATCTCCGGCACGTCCAGCCATTCGTGCCCCAGCACGGTCAGATCGGACGTGAAACGGTAAATCAACGGCACGCCGGATGGAATTTCCACTTTTTCCATCGCTTCGGCGCTCAGCCTGTCCAGATGCATGACCAGCCCGCGCAGCGTGTTGCCGTGGCTCACCACCAGCAGGCGACGGCCCGCGCGCAGACGCGGCTCCAGTACCTCGTGCCAGTACGGCAGCGTGCGCTGCTGGCAGTCGCGCAGGCTTTCGCTGGCAGGCAGGTCCGCAGGATCCAGCGCCGCATACAGGGGATCGAAGCGTGGATGACGCGGGTCGTTGAAATCCAGCGGTGGCGGCGGCTCGACATAGCCGCGCCACCAGCGGCGCGAGGCTTCCTCGCCCCAGGTGGCAAATATCTCCCGCTTGTTCATGCCCTGCAACGCGCCGTAATGCCGTTCGTTCAGTCGCCAGCTGGTGAACAAAGGCACCTCGGGTGTGCCCAGCGCCGTCAGCAGCACCTCGGCCGTCTGGCGGGTGCGCTGCAACACCGAACCATGCACCTCATCGAAGCCATACCCTGCCCGCGCCAGCTCTCGTCCCGCCGCAGCCGCTTCGGCAAGGCCGACTTCAGTCAGCGGAATATCGGTCCAACCGGTAAAGCGATCAGTCAAATTCCACTCGCTGTGGCCATGGCGGAAGAACACCATCTGCAGGACAGGCTCGCTCATTCCGGGGATTCCGTCAGCACATCATGCAGGTAGTGGCGATCGGCCCACGCTTCCAGGTGCCAACCCTGACCGTCGAAATGGAACCAGTTGAGGGCGCAGTTGGGAATGACGAAATCGCGCGGCGTATGCAGCGGCCGCCCGGTGGCACGTCGGTAGATCACATCAAGCACACCGCTATGGCTTATCGCTGCAATCGTCTGCCCGCTGTGATGCCGCAACAGCCAGTCGATGCCGTCCGCCACCCGCTCGGCAAACCCGCGCAGCGACTCGCCGTTCTCGAAATCGTATTCCAGATCACGCGCCACATAATGGGCATACGCTTCCGGATACTTCACCGCCCCCTCGGCAGCCGTGATGCCCTGAAACACGCCGTAATGCCGCTCGCGCAATTGCGGCAATGGCTTCACCGCCTGGTCCTCGCGCTGCGCCAGCGCCTGCGCCGTTTCCATTGTCCGCTTCAAATCGCTGCTGTAGATCGCATGAAAGCGCTGGTGTGCGGCATTGAATGCCATCGCCAGCGCCTGCGCCCGCCCGGTCTCGTTAAGCGGAATGTCGGTATGGCCCTGGATGCGCTTCTCCACATTCCAGTCGGTCTCACCATGGCGGATGAAACAGATGCGAGTCGTTACAGGTTTGGGGACATGATGCATATCAATTCGGCGCGATCCAATCCGTGCCCTGTTCGGTTCCGATATCCGCCAAGAGGAATGACGGCATCCGCTATTTCACCCAAACGGCACGCTGGCCGGAATCAATCAGGCAGTACGCGAGTAACGCGGCTTGTCGCTGGAGGATTCCTTGAGATAGCGGTCGAAGCACATACCGATGTTGCGCAGGAACAGGCGACCGGTGGGGGTGACGCTGATCTTGCCGGTTTCGATAATCACCAGCCCGTCGTCGGCCAGCGGGCGCAGGTCAGTCAGCGCGTCGGGGAAGTAATCGGTGAACGCGATGCCCCATTCGCCGCCGAACGCAGCGAAATCGATCTCGAGATCACACATCATGCGGGTGATGGCTGCGCGGCGGATCTGGTCGTCGCGGGTGAGCCTGACGCCGCGCTCGACGGCAAAGCCGGTTGCAGCGACGCGCTCCTGGTAGCGCTTGAGGTTCTTTTCGTTCTGCATGTAGACATCGGCCGTCTGGCTGATGCTGGACGTGCCGAAGGCGAGGATGTCGCTGTCCTTGTGCGTGGTGTAGCCCTGAAAATTGCGCCACAACGTCTTGTTCTGCTGCGCACGCACCAGTTCGTCGTCGGGTCGGGCGAAGTGGTCGAGGCCGATGTTGACGTAACCCGCCGCGCCCAGTGCATCGTTCACCGCCTGCTGCAGGCCCAGGCGGGCGGCCAGATCGGGCAGGTCGGCGTCGCGGATCAGAAGCTGGTGTTTTTTCATCCACGGCACGTGGGCATAGGCAAACACCGCCAGCCGGTCGGGCGCCCACGCCACCACCCGTTCCAGCGTGCGGCTGAAGCTTTCGACGGTCTGTTTCGGCAGGCCCACGATCAGGTCGAGATTGATGCTGGAAAAACCCAGTTCGCGCGACCAGTCGATCACCTGCCGGATCAGTTCCTCGGACTGGACGCGGTTGACCGCCTGCTGCACGGCCGGGTCCATGTCCTGCACGCCGAACGACACACGGTTGAAGCCAGATTCGCGCAAGGCTGCCAGGTGCTCGCGCGTGAGTTCGCGCGGATCGGCTTCGCAGCTGATTTCGGCATCGGGGGCCACGGTGAAATACTGCCGCATCATCGCCATCAGGTGGCGGATGTCGTCGGGATTCAGGTAGGTGGGGGTACCGCCGCCCCAGTGCAACTGGTGCGCCACGCGCTTGGGGTCGACCAGTTGCGCGGTGCGCGCCATTTCGCGGTCGAGCGCCGCCAGGTAGGGCACGGTTTTACTGTAGTCGCGCGTCGCCACCATGTTGCAACCGCAGTAGTGGCAAAGCGAATCACAGAACGGGATGTGGGCGTACAGCGACAACTCGCGATCGGGCGCCGGTGCGGCCAGTGCCTCGGCCCAGTCGGTCTCACCAAATCCGTTATGGAAATACGGCGCGGTGGGGTACGACGTGTAGCGCGGGCCAGGCACGCTGTATTTTTGAAGCAACGCTAGCGTTGTTGAAGTCATCCTGATATCTCCTGACACCCCAATATTGGATGTCCATGTCTTTTTATCATATGCCCCCCCTGAAATCCAGTCCGGGTCCACGCCAGGGCGCTTGTTTCATTTTGCGGTAAAGTTAAGGGCCTGCAACCCGTTGAGTATCCAGAACCCCCAGGATATTTTATGCCCTATCCGCGCACGTTTCTTCAACTCATTTGCTGTCTGGCGCTGGCGCTGCTGCTCGGCGCGCCCGGTGCGCATGCAGACGAAGCGTCGGATCTCGCACAAAAGGTCTATGACCGCCCCAACGGGCGCGACCTTACCACGCTCGGGCGCATGGTGCTCACCGAAAAAGGCCGCGCGCCGCGTATCCGTGAAATTGTCACCTATCGCCTCGACAAATCAGGTGGGGAAACCGCCAACCTGATCCGCTTTCTCGACCCGGAAGATATTGCTGGAACCGGCCTCCTCAGCATAGACAAAGCTGACGGCAATACGGATCAATGGCTTTATCTGCCGGCACTCGACCGGGTACGGCGCATTTCCAGCGACCGCAAAGGCGGGCGCTTCGTTGGGTCCGACCTGTTTTTCGAGGATTTGCAGGAACGTAAACCCTCCCAGGACCGCCATCGCCTGCTCGGCAAGCAGACCGAAAACGGCATACTGTGCGATGTACTCGAAAGCGTGCCTCGCAATGCCGACGATTCTGCGTATCTTAAGCGGATCTACTGGATAGACCCCGCCACGGCAATTTTGCAGCGCGTGGACTATTTCGAGAACGACCTCGCCAAACCCAGCAAGCGCTGGCTGCTGCGCGGGAAAAAGCGCAACCAGGGCTACTGGACACTGACCGACAGCCGTATCATCGACCTGTCCAGCGGGCACGAAACACGCATGGTCGTCGATGTCGCCCTGTACGATCAGAAACTGCCCGCCAAACTCTTCACTTCGCAAGCCCTGGCCGACGAAAGCCTGGAATCGGAATATCGCCCATGA
>CAYGMS010000109.1:0-7266 GCA_964350905.1 uncultured Thiobacillus sp.
TGGTATTCGCGTTGCCCGAGCAGGGCGCGAGCAATCATGGGATTGACGGTGCTTGCAGGAAGCCCGGCCTCACGGGCACGCCGAAATTCTTTTTCGGCGCTGACCAGATTGAGCTGGGCGAAGTAAAGCTTCCCAAGCTCA
Organism: uncultured Thiobacillus sp.; assembly: GCA_964350905.1. Lineage (GTDB taxonomy): Bacteria > Pseudomonadota > Gammaproteobacteria > Burkholderiales > Thiobacillaceae > Thiobacillus. The sequence goes on from CAYGMS010000109.1 coordinate 142, forward strand.
AAACGCGCATCAGCATTTTTATCATCTTCAGCCACGGCGTTCTTGAGCTGGATCATCGCCGCCTTGTAGTCACCTGCGGCCAGCTTTGCCTTGGCGTCCGTTACCAGCGTTGCGCTATCTTCTCCGCCACAAGCGGTTAACAGGCAGGCACTCAATAACAAGGCCAGCAGTCGTTGGGATGGGATGACGGAGGTGGGCATGGGAACTCCAGTAAGTTTGTGCAAGCGGTGAAAGTAAATAACGGTTTATTTAATACCGATTTTTGCCATCAGGTCATACAGTGTCGGGCGGGTGATGCCAAGTAACTCGGCGGCCTGCGCGATGCTGCCGTCAGTTTGTGCCAGTGCTCGGGTGACGGCCTGGCGTTCGGCATTTTCACGCGCCTGTCGCAGGTTGATCGGTTGCGTTTTAATGTGGCCGGGCTGCAGACCAAGATCTACAGCGGTAATTTTATTGCCTTCAGCCATGATGGTCGCACGCTTGATCAGGTTTTCCATTTCACGCACGTTGCCAGGCCAGGCATGGGATTCCAGTGCGCCGATGGCATCCGCAGTGAACCCCCGTATGCTGCGCCCCATCTCGCTGGCGTTGCGCTCCAGAAACGCCTGGGCGAGCAATACCGCATCGCCGGGCCGTTCACGCAAGGGCGGAATCATGATCGAGATTTCTGACAGCCGATAGTACAAGTCCTCGCGGAAACTGCCTTCGCGGATCATGGTGGCGAGATCCCGGTGGGTCGCGCAGACAACGCGTACATCGACCGGAATTTCACCGCGCCCGCCCAAACGCTCGATGACACGTTCCTGCAAGAAACGCAACAGCTTGGCTTGTAGCGGCATCGGCAAATCGCCGATCTCGTCCAGAAACAGGGTGCCCTCGTTGGCGTATTCGATGCGGCCGATGGTTTGTTTGGTCGCCCCGGTGAACGCGCCTTTTTCATAACCAAACAGTTCGGATTCCAGCAGCGTGTCCGGAATGGCTGCACAGTTGATGGCAATGAATCTTTTGTCTGCGCGTGGCGACAACTCATGCACCCCGCGCGCCAGCACTTCTTTACCGGTACCGGATTCACCCAGCAGCAGTACGGTGACATTCGCCGGCGCAACCTTCTCCACGGTGCGGCAGATCTTGAGCATGGGCTCGCTGCTGGTGATCAGGCCTTTGAGCGAGGAATCATGCTGTTTGGCCGCCAGCATGCGATTTTCCAGTTCAAGCGCATGCACGTGCAGCGCACGCGCGATCATCAGGGCCAGCACATCCGGATCGAAGGGTTTCTGGAAAAAGTCATAGGCGCCGAGATGTATGGCTTGCACCGCATTGGCGCGATCGAGGTTGCCGGTGACGACGATAACCTTGGTGGCGGGGGCAAGCGACAATATCTGTTGCAGGGTGGCTAGGCCCTCGGTGGCGCCATCGGGGTCGGGCGGCAAGCCCAGATCAAGCAGGACCACCGGTGGCTCGTGACGGCGCAAGTGGGTGATGGCGCTGTCCTGATCGGCCGCGATCAGAAGTTCATAGTCGCTCAGGCTCCACTTCAACTGCTTTTGCAGGCCCGGGTCGTCTTCTACCAGCAATATTTTTTGTTTGGCGTCGCTCATGCGGCGTCCTCCGCTGTTGGTGCATTATTGTCCAGTGGCAGGCTAAGTCGGAAATGGGTGCCACCCCCTACCTTGCTGTTTACTTCGATGGTGCCACCCAAGGCACGTACCGTTTCACGGCATTCGTATGCACCGATCCCCATGCCTGCCCCTTTGGTTGAATCAAACGGCTGGAATAGCCGGGTGCGTATAAATTCATCTTCCATGCCCATGCCGGTGTCGATGATGTCCACGATGGCCTGACCGGATTCTTCGCGTGCACTCAGCGTGACCTTGCCTGTGGGGGGCGTGGCTTCCAGTGCATTTTGCAACAAATGACCGATGGCGCGGGTAAGCCGCTCACGCTCGGCACGAATGCACAGGGTCGGCGGGGGTAATTCCAGCGTGGGCCGTAGCTTGAATGCCTGCTTGCTGGCTACAACGTCGCTCAAAATATCCGATAGCGCCACGGACTGAGTGTGCGTTTCGTCGTTGCTGTGCCGTAACTGCGCCAAGACCTTGTTCATGCGTGCAACTGCATTTTCAACCGTTTCAAGCATGTCGGCCTGGAATTCGGGGTTGTGTTTGTGTTTTTCGGCGTTGGCCAGCAGCAGGGAAAGCTGAGCGACAAGATTTTTCAGATCGTGGATGACGAAGGTCGTGGTGCGATTGAACGACTCAAACTGGCGTGCCACGATGAGTTGATTGGAAGCGCGCATTTGCGCCAGGTGTGCAGCCGCCTGGCGCGCCGCCACCTTGAGCAGGTCGCTGACTTCCCAGTTGAAGCTGATGTTGCCCAGTGAATGTTTCAGTATCACAAAGCCCAGCAGCTCGTCGTGCAGCATGAGCGGGACCACTAGCCAGGCATCGCCGGCTTGCTGGATCCACGCAGGTGCTTCGAGGTCACCGTACAGGTCATGGCGGATTTTCATTTCATCCAGATCCACCACCCATTCCTTGCGGACGAGCCACTGGATGAACGCTGAATCGATCGGCTCAGTGCCCTGGATGTCGGCCCAGTTCCAGTGGCTGGCGCGTTGGTAGTTCGTGTTGCCTTCGCGCATCCAGAGCGCGCCGCCCGGGCTTTCAAGCAACCCGGCCAGCGCCTCGACGGCACGTTCGCATAATTGCTCGCCGGGTTGGCCTTCGGTGAGGGTGCGGGTGAAGTTGAGCCACTCTTCGCGGTAGTCGTAGCGGTAACTGAAGAAATGCTTGGAGAGAAATACCCGCAGGCGTGCCCGCAGGGTGCCCGAAAACATCACCAATATCAGCACCATTGCGGCGGCAAAGATGAAGACGCTTTGCACCACGTCCCCCCACTCGCCGCCAAACAGGCGCAGGTAGTAGCCTGCGCTGGCCATCAATATCAGATAGATGCCGGCGCCCAGCAGACTGGTGGTGTGGAAGGCCATGCTGCGCGACAGGCCGACCGGGGCCGCCCACTCGGGATTCCGGGCCGCAGACACGGCGATCAACGGCATTACCAGCGTGGCGACATAGCCACGCGCGGCCCAGACCTGGGCATCCATGGCCGTAAACAAGGTGGCGTTGGCATAGAGATAAAAGTCGTACACGAACAGCCCGCCCAGCCCGAGGCAAAGGAACTTGATGGCCCAGCGATCTTCAGGGCGGGTGCTACGGTAAACCTGCTCGACCAGTACCAGACCGATCACGGTCATCATGACCAGCCCGAGATTGCCCACCCAGCGGGCCAGCACCGGTTGGGTCGGGGCAATGAGCGGATAGATGCTGGCAAGCAGCAGGCCGGTGACGAGTATTCCGCTGAGCGCGGTGATGAGCCGCAGGGGGGAAGGCAGCGCAGCGCCAGTCGGCATGCGCAGCCGCAAGATATAGAGCAGGAGGGCTAGCCAGGCGCCATTGCGCGCCACTTCGGCCGCCAGTTCCAGGCGGGGCGGCAGCAATTGCCATGCGGCGAGTGCGGACAGGGTTGCCCAGACCGTGGTAAGCCCGGTGGCCACGACCAGCAGCCGCCCTTGCGGCCGTCGCTGCCAACTGGCAACGATCAGGCTCGACAAGCCCAGATAAGCCAGGGCGGCCAGGCCATATCCGACGGCCGCCAGGAGGAGCAGGGTGTCGGGCATGGTGGGCGTCAAGTGTGCGCGATCAGCGCACGCCCTTTCCCCACAAGACGACCTGAGCTGTTTGGAACAGGATCATGAGATCGAGAAACAGACTGTGATTTTTGACGTAGTAAAGATCGTACTGCAATTTTTGCATGGCATCTTCGTCGGTGGCGCCGTACGGGTAGCGCACTTGTGCCCAGCCGGTGATGCCGGGCTTCACCGTGTGGCGCACGCCGTAATAAGGAATTTTCTGGGTCAGGTCCTGCACAAAATAGGGGCGTTCGGGGCGGGGGCCGACAAAGCTCATGTCGCCAAAGAAGACATTGAAAACCTGGGGCAGCTCGTCGATTCGGGTGCGCCGGATGAAACGCCCGGTAAGGGTGATCCGGCTGTCATTTTGCCGCGCCCAGCGGGGCTTGCCATCTTTTTCGGCATCCACGCACATGCTGCGAAATTTGAGGATGGTGAAGCTGTGGCATCCCTGGCCGACGCGCTCCTGGCGGTACAACACCGGGCCCCGGCTTTCCAGTTTGATGAGTAGCGCCGTCAGTGCCATGATCGGCAGCGTGACCACCAGCATGGCCGAACTAACCAACAGATCAAACAGACGCTTGATGGTGTCGCGCATGATGCCCTGGTGAAAGCCTTCGGCCAGGATCATCCAGCTGGCGTTCATGGAATCGAGCTGCAAATGGCCGTTTTCGCGTTCGAAGAAACTGGACAGTTCCAGGATGCGAACACCGCGCAGCTTGCATTTGAGTAGGTCCTGGACCGGCATGCCGCCGCTTCTGCGGTCGCGAACGGCCAGAATGATTTCGCTGACTTGCAGGCGCCTGGCGAGTTCGGGCAAGGGCTCCCGGGTGTCGAGAATCCGGGCATGGTCGACGAAATGGTGACTCCCTCCCATGGGCAAATAGCCAACCACTTGCGTATTGCTGGTATGACTGCGCCTGGACAGCAGCGCTTCAATGTGGGCGGCACGGCTTCCGGTGCCGATTACCAGGGCGCGGGTCTTGAATGCCCCTACCCGCGCCCAGCGGACAAACAGGGTGCGGCTAAACAATATCCCAAGCAGCGCAAGGCCAAACGACAGCAGGAAGGCACCCCGCCCGACCAGCAAGATCGGAAAGAAATAAAACAGCGCGCTCATCGCGATCAGGCCAAGTCCAAAGCTCAGCCCGAGGCGCTGCAACAATGCTCGCCAACCGCCCTGCCATTCCATGTCGTACAGGCCGCTGGCGGTCATCAGCCCCATCATGACGACAGCGAAGGTCAGCGCTTTGGGCAGTATGGGCTGGAGGCTGCCGGGGATGACGCCGCCTTCGAGGAAGCGCGCATTGACACCCGCATAGATGGCGCCACCGAGGATCATCGCTTCGACGAACAGCAACAGCAGCAGATTTAACGAGATGTAATGTCGGAAAAATCGGATCACAGACGTACGCTCAATAGAACCATGGGATGCAATTCAGCATCTTCCGTGCCAGTGTGGACTGCGTGTGATGACTCAAACCAGTGCCCGGACCTGGGGTAAGCGCAAGCGCCGCGGACTGCCGTCGGCCTGCAGGCGTTTCATGTTGCGTAACTCGGTGGCGGGATAGATGACGAGGTCGACTGGTGCGCGAGGGTCCTCGATGACAAAGCGCGGATAGACCCGGCCTGCCGCATCGGGAACACGGTGTTCACCTGCCTGATAGGGGGAGGTGAGACGCATCAGCATAAATTCGACATCCTTTTGCTCGTCCGTGAAAAGCTGAAGATTGATGTCGGCATGGGGGCCTGCTGTGCCATTGAGGACCGGTCCGGTCAAATGCGGGTCGAAGTCGGCCAGTTGTTCCATGTATTCAATCGCCGTTTGCCGCAACAGTGCTAGTTGGGCACGGGTTTCGTCCGCCTGATAAAGCGCCTGATAGCTGCGCAATGCTTCTTCGATCTGCTGATTGTCCGGCAGGCTGCCGCTATCGGGTGCCCCTAGTTGACGCGCAGCCTTGCGCTTGGCACTGCCGTAATCGAGGCTGCCATCTTCCGCCAGGAGACGGGCCGCCGCATGGGCAATGCGGCGGCGCATGTCCTGGTTTTTCATGAAGGCTTTCCCGTTACGACGGGCGCGCGGTTGGGCGGGACGCTTGCCCCGGGTTTGGCCGGCGTGGCAGCGGGCTTTGCGGGTGTGACGGGCACGCCTTTTTCCGGGGTGGTGGGTGCCTGCTTGGTCGGTGCAGCGGGCACTGGCTTGATTGCTGTGTCGGGTGCCGGTTTGGCCTGGATAACTGGGGCAGGATTGACCGGTGGAACCGGGTCAACCACGTCGTCTGGTGCTGCAAAGGTATCGGGCACGGTATCCCAGGCGCTGGTGGAGGCATCGGGGGGCGGAAATTCCTGGTAAAAATGCTCAGCCATGACAGTTGAGCCATCATTTACCGTATCGCCCCAGGCTGAGTCATGCAGGCGGGCCCCCGTGGCCGGGTCGATATTTTCCGTGATGATGCCCGCAGGCATGGCCCAGCCTTTTTGCGGCTGGCCTCTGAGTGCCGAGCCCATGAAGTTGATCCAGATCGGCAGCGCGGATTGCGAGCCGGTTTCGCCGCGCCCCAGCGATCGAGGCTGGTCGTAGCCCATCCAGGTGATCGCCACCAGATCGGGGTTGTAGCCGGCAAACCAGGTGTCGCGTGAATCATTGGTGGTGCCGGTCTTGCCGGCGATATCGCTACGCCCGAGTTGGCCTGCGCGGGCGGCGGTGCCGTATCGCACCACGTCCTGCATCATCGTGGTCATGAGCCAGGCATTGCGGGAGTCAATCACGCGTGGTGCATTGCCGCCTACTTTTTGTGGGCTGGATTGCATCAGCAGGCGCCCGTCCTTGTCATATACCCGGTCAATCAGGTAGGGCTTGACGCCAAAACCGCCATTGGCAAACACACTATAGGCCGCTGCCAGTTGCAGGGGCGTGACGCTGCCTGCACCCAGGGCCATGGTGAGATAGGGCGGATGGCGCGTCGGGTCGAAGCCGAAGCGACGGATATAGTCGCGCGCGTAATACGGGCCGATTCCTTGCAGAATGCGCACCGATACCAGGTTGAGCGACTTGGTGAGTGCCGTGCGCATGCGGACTGGGCCACTGGTGCTGCCATCGTAGTTTTTTGGGTCCCAGGCGGTGCCGCCGGCTTCTTCTGCGGTCAGCGACAGTGGCGCATCGTCGATCATGGTGGCCGGGGTGTAACCCTTTTCCAGCGCTGCCGAATAAACAAAAGGCTTGAAGCTCGAGCCGGGCTGTCGCCACGCCTGGGTGACACGGTTGAACTTGTTGCGGTTGAAATCGAAGCCGCCAACCAGCGCGGTAATCGCGCCGTCCTGCGGATTGATGGCGACCAGCGCCGCTTCGACTTCGGGCAGTTGTGCCAATCGCCATTGCGGTTTGCTGCCGATGGCCTGCACGCGGACGATGGCGCCTGGTAACAGTTGCCGAC
>CAYGMS010000110.1:0-7208 GCA_964350905.1 uncultured Thiobacillus sp.
ATGCCTACCCGCCCCTTGTAACCTGAACCGCCACAAATATCGCACCCTACCGGCTTGTATGGTTTCCAGGTTCCGTCCAGTTGTTCCGCAGTAAAGCCTGCAGCCAGCAGGGCTTCATCGGGAATATCGGCCGGCTGCTTGCAATTACACAGTTTGCGGCCCAGCCGCTGGGCGGTAATCAGAATCACCGAAGACGCCACGTTAAAGGGCGCCACTCCCATGTTGAGCAGGCGGGTCAAGGTGCCGGGTGCATCATTGGTGTGCAGCGTCGACATCACCATGTGTCCGGTTTGTGCGGCCTTGATGGCGATATCGGCGGTTTCCAGGTCGCGAATCTCGCCGACCATGATGACGTCTGGGTCCTGCCGCAGAAACGATTTCAGTGCTGCGGAGAAGGTCAGGCCCGCCTTGTCGTTGACGTTGACCTGGTTGATGCCCGGCAACTGAATTTCCGCAGGGTCTTCTGCCGTGGAAATGTTCACGTCCGGTTTATTGAGGATATTCAGGCAGGTATAGAGCGATACGGTTTTACCGGAACCGGTTGGACCCGTCACCAGCACCATGCCGTAGGGACGCTGCACCGCGTTCATCAGCAGTTCTTTCTGGAACGGCTCGTAACCCAAGGCCTCAATCCCCAGCTGTGCGCTGGTGGGATCGAGAATACGCATGACAATTTTTTCGCCATACAGGGTGGGCAGTGTGCTGACCCGAAAATCAATGGCGCGGTTTTTCGACAGCACCATTTTCATGCGGCCATCCTGTGGCACGCGCTTTTCCGAAATATCCAGCCGCGACAGCACCTTGATGCGCGAAGCGACCTTGTCCTTGATCGCCATCGGCGGTTGTGCGACTTCGGCCAAAATACCGTCACGGCGATAGCGAATGCGGTAATATTTTTCGTAGGGTTCGAGGTGGATATCCGACGCGCCCTGATTGATCGCATCCAGCATGATCTTTTGCAGGTAACGCACCACCGGCGCATCGTCAATTTCGATACCGCCCGTGTCCTGCTGTGCCGCCGCGCTTTCCTCGTCGGCAAAATCGAGATTGAGGTCTTCTGCATTCAACACGGCCATCGTGTTGCTGTCTGCCTCACCGGCTTTTTCGATCAGCTTGCCAAGCTTGTCGTCATCCACCACGACCGGTTCGATTGTCTGCCCGGTCTGGAATTTCACCTCATCCAGCGCCTGCATATGGGTCGGATCAGAGGTCGCCACATACAATTTGTTGCCGCGCTGGTAGAGCGCGACCACGCGCCGTTTTTGCACCAGTTTGGCGTCGAGCAGCCCTTGCGGCAGGCTGTCCACATCCATGGCACCCAGGTCCAGATAGGGAAACCCAAAAGAGGTGGCGGCAAACTCGGCAATCTGGCCCGCCTTGAAACGCTTCCCCTTGATGAGTTCGCTGACGAATGAATCACCCGACTGACCGGCGCGCTTCCAGATACTTCCGGCTTCGTCCTCGGACAGCCAGCCATTGTTAACCATGGCACGTGCCAGTCCGGTTAAATTAGTTTCATTTGTCACAGCGGCCATTACTCGGTTCCAGACAAGTTCAGCATCAGATTATCGCCCGCATCGTTGTACCAACGGATGGGGAATCACAGGCCTTAACGGCGATTTTTCGTCTAAATTGAGACGTTTTCGGATGAAACATCATCCGGGACGGGCAAATAGATGCGCGCCATCTTTACCGCGCGATCCTGCGTTTGCACGATTTCTACCGGCACATCCCCCAGTTTGAGGCTGACCCCGGCCTCGGGAATATCCTCAAACTGCTCCAGAAGCAAACCATTCAGGGTTTTCGGACCGTCCAAGGGCAACGACAAGCCCAGCTTGCGATTCAGGTGACGGAGCAACACCGTGCCTTCGGCCAGCCAGCTACCATCAGCATCCCGCCGCAAATAGCCGGTATCCGACGGCGCCTGCGTGGTGAATTCGCCCACCATTTCTTCCAGCAGGTCTTCCAGTGTCACCAGACCCTGCAGTTCACCATATTCATCAACCACCAGCGCCAGACGCCGGCGTCCGCTCTGAAAATTACGTAACTGGGTAAAAAGGGGGGTGCCCGCCGGGACGAAATAAGGCTCTTCCAGGTTCTCTTTCAAGGTCCCCGGGTCCAGCTCGTCTCCGGTCAATGCGTGCAGAACCCGGCGCACATGCAACACGCCCAGCAGGTTATCGGATGAACCCGCATGCACCACCAGCCGGGTATGGTGACTGGTCGAGATCTGCTGGCGCAGACGCTCGGGATCATCCTCGATATCGATCGCCTCAATCTGGTTGCGCGGTGTCATCACATCGTCGACGGTGATGTCCTCCAGTTCCAGCAAGTTCACCAGAATCCGGTGGTGTTCGCGCGGCAGCATCCCCGACGATTCCAGCACGATCGTTCTCAGTTCCGGCAATCCAAGCCGGCTGCCATGGCCGGGCTCAGGCGGCTTGATGCGCAGCACCCACAGGATGCCCTGAACAAACAGATTGACGAACCAGACAATCGGATACGTCAGCTTGAGCATCGGCAACAGCACATACGCGGCCGGGTAGGCGACGCGCTCGGGATACGAGGCACCCAGCACCTTGGGCGTGACTTCGCTAAACACCAGGATCAGAAAAGTCAGCAGCAAGGTCGCAATCGACAAGGCAAGATCCGAATCGCCATACAGGCGAATGGAAATGATCGTCGCCAGCGTTGCAGCAGCAATATTGACCAGATTGTTGCCCAGCAGAATCACGCCCAGAAGCTTGTCGGTCTGGTTGAGCAATGACAGGGTCAACATCGCACCACGATGCCCCGTTTCAGCAGCATGACGCAAACGATAGCGGTTGATCGCCATCATGGCCGTTTCGGATGCCGAAAAACAGGCCGACAAAAACAACAGCCCTGCGAGCAGGCCAAACAACGTACTAATAGACAGGGCTTCCAAACGCTATTCCTGAAGAGAGGGACTCAATCGCGACAATGGGTAAAAACGCACTTCAGCGTCCAAGCAACACTTCCAGCACGAACTGAGTACCCAGATAAGCCAGCAGCAGCAGCGTGAACCCGGTAATCGTCCAGACCAGCGCAGTCCGTCCGCGCCAGCCCCGGAAATGCCGCCCCAGCAGCAAGCCACCGAAAACCAGCCAGGACAGGATGGCAAACACGGTCTTGTGAGACAGCACCAAGGCCGTGCCAAAAATCTCTTCGGTAAAGAACACCCCGCTAAACACAGCCAGCGTCAGCAATGCAAACCCGACGCCTATGGTTTTGAACAGCAGCGCTTCCAGCGTCAGCAGGGGGGGGGCGCCGCCCTGCAAAAGTGCGCCTCGATGCAGCTGTTTTTCCAGCATGGTCATCAATACTGCGTGCAAGGCCGCCACTGCCAGCAAACCGTAGGCAAGAAAGGCGACCACCAGATGCGCGCGCAAAGCCAGTGCCTGGGAGTTGGGAATGATATGTGTGGCGGTAAAGAATGCCATGCCGAGCACGGACACGGCTGCCAGCGCACTCACCCATGACTGGATGCGTGCCAGAGGCGCCCCGTAACTGGACAGCCAGTAAGTCAGCGCGGTCAGCCATAAGATGGTCGACAGTGAATTGCCGAAGCCCAAGCGGATGTCGCCCAGCCCCAGCACCGAGTGGTATATCAGCACGCCATGCGCAAGCAGGGCGAGCGGCAACATAATGCGCACCGACAGGCCCGGTAACGGACGCGGCAGACGCCAGGCCACCCAGCCATAAAGTGCACTCACAGATAAAGTAACCAGCAATAGCGGAGACATTCGTTAAAATGGATATCTAATTCAGTCAGCCCCATTATCCATGCCGTCCTGTACGGCAACAAGGAAACCCTGTCAGAAAACCATCATGCTAGAAAATCTCAGTGGACGCCTCGCCGGTGTCGTCAAATCTCTCCGCGGGCAAGCACGCATCACCAAAGCCAACGTGCAGGACACCCTGCGCCAGGTCCGGTTGGCGCTGCTTGAAGCCGACGTTGCGCTGCCAGTCGTCAAGGACTTCATCGAGTCGGTCAAAACACGCGCACTGGGTCAGGAAGTGCTCACCAGCCTGTCGCCTGGCCAGGCGCTGATCGGCATCGTTCACGAAGAACTCACGCGCCTGATGGGCGGTGCAAACGCCGACCTGAATCTGGCCGCCACGCCGCCCGCCGTTATTTTGATGGCCGGTTTGCAAGGCTCGGGCAAAACCACCACCAGCGGCAAACTCGCGCTGCTGCTCAAAAATCGCAAGAAAAAAGTGCTGCTCACCTCGGCCGACGTGTACCGCCCCGCCGCCATCGAGCAACTGCGCTTACTGGGCAAACAGCTCGATGTCAGCTTTTTTGAAGCTGGCGACGAACGCGATCCGCTCAAAATCGCACAGGCCGCCCAGGATTACGCACGCAAGCAGTTTTTTGATGTACTGATCGTCGATACCGCTGGCCGGCTCGCGATTGACGAGGCGATGATGGCCGAGATCAAGGCGCTGCACGCTGCCGTCAAGCCGGTTGAAACCCTGTTTGTCGTGGACGCCATGCAGGGCCAGGATGCGATCAACGTCGCCAAAGCCTTTAACGAAGCCTTGCCGCTCACTGGCATCGTGCTCACCAAGCTCGATGGCGATTCGCGCGGCGGTGCTGCATTGTCGGTGCGCCACATCACCGGCAAGCCGCTCAAGTTCATCGGCGTCAGCGAAAAGCCCAACGGCCTGGAAGCCTTCCATCCCGAGCGCATGGCACAGCGCATTCTCGGCATGGGCGACGTGCTCTCGCTGATCGAGCAGGCGCAAGGCTCGGTCGATATGGCCGAGGCCAAAAAGCTTGCCGACAAGGTCAAGAAAGGCAAAGACTTTGACCTCGAAGACTTCAAGGCGCAAATCCAGCAGATGCGCAAAATGGGCGGCCTGTCCGCGCTGATGGACAAACTCCCCGGCGCAGGACAAATGCCGATGCCCGCAGACGCCGGTGAAAAAGACATCAACCGGGTGGAAGGCATCATCAACAGCATGACGCCACTTGAACGCCGCAAGCCCGACATCCTCAAAGCCTCGCGCAAGCGCCGTATCGCGGCCGGTGCGGGCGTGCAGGTGCAGGAAGTCAACAAATTGCTGAAGCAGTTTGAACAGGCGCAAAAGATGATGAAAATGATGGGCAAGGGCGGGATCAGCAAAATGATGCGCGGCATGAAAGGGATGATGCCCGGGATGCGCTGAGCAAGCGCCCGGCACCCAGGCAAACCAGGACCGGCCAGGGATTTGGAGCCCGACAGGGCCGCGCGCTCGCAAACCACTGGCTAAACGGGTTTTTTTGAGTATAATTCTCGGTTTTCTCCGTTTCCCGGTGGGTTGAATCATGGTCGTTATTCGTCTTTCGCGCGGTGGCTCTAAAAACCGTCCCTTCTACAACGTCGTGGTAGCCGATTCGCGCTGCCGCCGTGATGGCCGCTTCATCGAGCGTGTCGGTTTCTACAATCCGGTTGCTCCCGAAGGCGCCGAAGGCGTCCGTCTGGACCAGGAGCGCATCAGCTACTGGACTGGCAACGGTGCCCAGATGTCCGACACCGTCGCCCGCCTGGTCAAGCAAAACAAGCCTGCTGCCGCTGTCGCTGTCGCTGTGTGAGTAACAACAGCGACTGGGTCGGCTGTCTCAATTGAATAACGACTGGGTCGTTATGGGGCGCATCGCCGCCCCATTCGGCATCAAGGGTTGGGTCAAGGTCCAGTCCTTTAGCGAAGACCCCGGCACGCTGATGGATTTTGAATCCTGGCGTATCGGTCGCGACCCGGAATACAAGCACTACACCGTCGAAGCCATTCAGAACCATAGCAACACCATGGTCGCCAAGCTGGTCGGCATCGACGATCGTGACAAGGCGTATGCCTTGCGCGGGCAGGAAATTTCGGTGGCGCGCAGCGCCTTGCCGCTGCCGGAAGAAAACGAGTATTACTGGTCGGACTTGATCGGCCTGAAGGCTGTCAACCGTGAAGGTGTTGAACTGGGCACAGTGGATAGCCTGATGGAAACCGGTGCGCAGGATGTGCTGGTGATCAAGGGTAAACGTGAGTACCTGGTCCCGTTCATCGCGCAATTTGTCGGCAAGGTGGACATCGCGGGTGGACAGATCGAGGTGGACTGGGGCGAAGACTACTGATGCGCTTCGATGCGGTCACGCTGTTCCCCGAGATATTCGATGCCGTACTGGATTACGGCATCACCCGGCGGGCACTGGATCGTGGCTTGTATCGGTTCAAGTCGTGGAACCCACGCGACTTTACCGACGACCCGCATCGCTCGGTGGACGATCGGCCCTACGGCGGCGGTCCCGGCATGCTGATGATGCCCGAACCGCTGGATCGCGCTTTAAATGCTGTCCAGCAGGACCTGGCCAGCGAGAATTTAACGCCCTGGGTGGTGCACTTTTCACCGCGGGGTCGACCTCTCACCCATCAGCGGGTGATGGAATTGAGGCAAAAGCCCGTACTGGTTTTATTGTGCGGGCGGTACGAAGGCATCGACGAACGGCTGTTGCAGCGCCGCGTGGACGAAGAAATCTCACTGGGCGACTTTGTGTTGTCCGGCGGCGAACTCCCCGCGCTGGCCTTGATGGACGCCATCATCCGGCAACTGCCGGGTGCGTTAAACGATGCAGATTCAGCGGTGGAAGACTCTTTCGCCAACGGCCTGCTCGATTGCCCGCACTACACCCGGCCCGAAGTCTGGCAAGGGTTGGCGGTACCGGATGTATTGAAAGGCGGCAACCACGCCGCGATTGCCCAGTGGCGATTGCAGCAAAGTCTGGCGATTACGGCGAAACACCGGCCCGATCTGCTGGATCAACGCGGTTTGTCGAAGCAGGAACAGAATCTTCTCGCGGCGCACCCCGGTGCGGCGCAGAAAAAAGCGGCAAAAGGCTCATAAGCCCCAGCCAATGTGAAACGGCGTGATGTCCATCCGGTGGTCCAATCGACCCAACGACGCACCTCTCCCGCCAGATGTAAGGAAACATCATGAACATCATCGAACAACTCGAACAGGAAGAAATCGCCCGCCTGGGTAAAACCCTCCCCGACTTTGCCCCCGGCGACACCATTGTCGTTCAGGTCAAAGTGAAGGAAGGCGCCCGCGAGCGTCTGCAGGCTTACGAAGGCGTCGTCATCGCCAAGCGTAACCGTGGCCTCAACTCGGCTTTCACCGTGCGCAAGATTTCCGCAGGCGAAGGCGTCGAGCG
>CAYGMS010000111.1:0-2905 GCA_964350905.1 uncultured Thiobacillus sp.
GTGCTCACATCGAGATTGCGATAGTGGAAGAAGGCTTCCAGTTGCGGCATGCAGCGCGCCATGAAGCGGCGGTCCTGGCAAATGGAGTTGCCGCACATCGGCGAGATTTTGGCGGGCACGTGCTGCTTCACGAATTCCAGCATCTGCGTTTCGGCCATGGCTTCGTTCAGCTGCGAGGCCTTGACGCGATCGATCAGGCCCGATTTGCTGTGGGTGCCCTTGTTCCAGCTGTCCATCGCATTCATCACCTCGTCAGGCTGATGCACCACCAGCACCGGGCCTTCGGCCACGGTATTCAGATCGGCGTCGGTGACAACGATGGCCAGTTCGATAATGCAATCGGTTTCCGGCGACAGGCCGGTCATCTCCATATCCAGCCAGAGTAGATGCGTGGGATTAGGCGCCATGACGTTTTCCTGAATTGAACAATCCGTATTTTCGCATAGACCATGCGTATCCCGGGGTGGCAGAAGGCTGAGCTTGAGCCATAATCACATGATCCAAACACGGAGTCAGCCATGAAAACCTTAACTGTTCTGTTTGCTGCGGCCATGCTTGCCACGACTGCCCATGCCTCACCCTTTGCAAAAGGTGATCCGAAAACCGGAAAGGCGCTACACGACAAGACCTGCACCAGTTGCCACGTACGCATGTTTGGCGGCGATGGCAGCAAGGTCTACACACGCGCCGACCGCAAGACCCAAACAGCAGAGCAACTGGCCTCCCGGGTTTCGGCCTGCAACACCAACACGGGTGCAGGCTGGTTCCCGGAAGACGAGGCACACGTTGCCGCCTACCTCAACCTGCAATATTACAAGTTCAAGTAAGGCCCATCATGACCACGGTGATTGAAGAACTCGTGCGTAAGAAATGTGCGCCCTGCGAGGGCGGTGTTGCTCCGCTGACTGATGCGCAGATTGCCCCCTTGCTGAAAGGCCTGTCAGGCTGGCTGCGCGATGGCAGGAAGATTGCCAAGGAATTCAAGTTCAAGGACCACTATCAGACCCAGGCTTTCGCCAATGCCGTGATGTGGGTGTCACATCGTGAAGACCATCATCCCGATCTTGGCGTTGGCTACAACACCGTCAAGGTTGAGTATTGGACCCACGCCATCGACGGCTTGTCGGAAAATGATTTCATCTGCGCCGCCAAGGTGGACACCCTGCTTGACATATAAGTACCAAGCACAATTTATAAAGAATTCCCATGTTGCAGCCGTTCATACCCATACTGATAATCAGGTCTATTGGCTGGGATGTATATATGAACTGGATGGAAATCATTAGTGCGCACGTCATGTGGAAACAACGCCTGACCGCTTTTCTGGCAGGAACCAGCGAGGAAAAGCTCGACCCGGAAGTGATCAAGCTCGATGACCGCTGCCCGCTGGGTCAATGGATTTATGGTGAAGGCAAACCCATGGAAAATCTTCCGGCGTATGAAGAGGTGCGCGAACTGCACGCCAGATTCCATCAGAATGCCGCCGAAGTTGTCATCCTGCATCAGTCTGACTGCACGGCCGAAGCCGAAACACTGCTGAATGGCCCTTATTCCCGGCTGTCCGAAAAACTCAAACACCGCATTCTCGGCCTGTCGCATCAGGTCAAGGCGGCCACCAACGGGGTCTCCCGGTCCTGACGCACACCCTGAAAGGCCGAATCATCGCGGCGTTCAGCCGCAGATTCATCGTCGAGATTCCCGAACATGAGCCGGTATCGTGCCTGATCCAGGGACGGCATCTGCGCGCCGTATGCGGCGATATCGTCAACGTCCGTCTGACGGGCGATCAAGGCGTGATAGAAAGCCTGGAGCCACGCACCAGTCTGCTGTACCGCTCCGACGCGTTCAAAACCAAAGCAATCGCAGCCAATGTCACCCAACTGGCCGTGGTGGTAGCTGCACGGCCGAGCTTCTCGATGGAACTGGTCCAGCGCTGCGTTCTGACCGCCGAAGATCAGGGCATTGCCAGCCTGCTCATTCTCAACAAGGCCGACCTGCCGGAAACACCCGCCGCGCGTGAGCGCCTGGAGCTACTCACCCGCATCGGCTATCCGCTCATCACCTTGTCGGCATTAACCGATGTGGAACCGCTGCGCCCGGCCCTGCTCAATCACACCACCCTGCTGATCGGCCAGTCCGGCATGGGCAAATCCACGCTGATCAATGCGCTGTTCCCGGAAGCCAACATGGTGACCGCCGAATACTCCGAAGCACTCGACAGCGGGCGCCACACCACCACCCACACCCGCCTGCACCGGCTGGATGCCGATACAGCTGTAATCGACTCCCCCGGCCTGCAGGAATTTGCCTTGCAGCATCTGGATGCCGGTGCCCTGGCCCACGCCTTTATCGAGTTCCGGCCCTTTCTGGGGCAATGCCGCTTCCGCGACTGCAAGCATGAGACCGAGCCCGGTTGCCGGCTTCAGGAAGCGGCTGCCAGCGGCGAACTCGACCCCGCACGGCTCAAGCTTTTTCAAACACTCAGACGGCTCCAGCAAAAAGGCGCACAACGCCTATAAAGCAAGCTCCTTCGAACCAATCAAGAGGTGGCCATGAAACCAATCGCAGTCGCATTCATGCTGCTATGGCTGGGGTGGGCCATGCCGGTCCAGGCAACGGGGAAGTGGGTGGCGACGCCCTACGCGCCGACCAAAGTCATGTTCGAGTTCTACCTGGACAACCCGCAGAAAATCAACAGCGCCCTGTACTGGGTGCGTTCGCTGATGAATCCCTTGCAGGAAGCGCCCTATAACTACACGCCCGAAGATCTGAATATCGTCGTGGTGATCCACGGCACCGAGATTGTCACGGTCGCAACCAGGAACGAAGCCCAATATCAGGAGGCGGTTGACCGCATGCGCTACTACGCGGCGCTCGGGGTGTCGTTCAAGGTCTGCGGGCAGGC
>CAYGMS010000111.1:3005-7186 GCA_964350905.1 uncultured Thiobacillus sp.
ACCGCATGCGCTACTACGCGGCGCTCGGGGTGTCGTTCAAGGTCTGCGGGCAGGCCGCCGAGGACTATGGCTACGCTCTGCAGGATTTCCAGGATTTCGTTGAAGTCGTGCCCAACGCCATCACTGAACTGGCACATTGGCAGCAGCAGGGCTATGCGTTGATCATCCCGCAGATTCTGGACAAGACGAGCAATATCGAAGACATCCGCTGACGGCCGACTTTATTCCGTTTCCAAACAATAAGGTCGCGAAGGCGAGCTGCAGACAGTGCTATAGCACGGCAAAGCGAAGCCGACAAAGAGATTATTGTTTAGAAACGGAATTATTCCGGCCAGTGCTTGATGTAGCGCTTGAGCAGGCTGTTCTCGAAGTTGGCTTCCCTGAGGCTGGCCTTGGCCACGTCATGGAAGGAAATGATGCCGAACAGCTTGTCGCCCTCCAGAATCGGCAGGTGGCCGATATGCGACTTGGTCATCACGTCGCGCGCATAGTCGACTGAATCGTCTGCATTGGCCACCACAGGTTCGATCTGCATGATGGTGCTGACTTCGGCATCCTTGAGGTCGCAACCCTGCTTGAGCATGCCTTTCACGACATCGCGCTCGGTCAGCAAGCCAACCATCTCACCATTTTTCAGCACCACCAGGGACCCCACCCCCAGCCCAACCAGCTTGTCGACCGCACTGGCAACCGAATCGGTCGGCGCGATGCTGTGTATGTCTGCACTCTTGAGGGTGAGGATTTCTCGTATTTGCATCGCATGCTCCGGGATCGATGTATGGGTGAACCTGATGATACTCAAAGGGCCATCGATAAAACGGGCCGGGTGGCCGGGCCCGGCTATGGCCTGACCAGGGCGGCCTCGACCTGCTGACGCGTGTCGATACCGGCCAGAACCTCCACCAGCGCCAGCGCAAAATCCATTGCCGTGCCGGGTCCGCGCGAGGTCAATACCTTGCCGTCCTGCACCACCGCAGCCGAACTCAGCGTCACATCGGGAAAGGCATCCAGAAAACCGGGATAACTGGTCGCCTGCTTGCCATTGAGAATTCCGGCCTCAGCCAGCACCATCGGCGCAGCGCAAATGGCAGCGGTGTATCGACCGGCTGCCGCCATTTTTTTCAGTAATTCGATAATGCGGGCATCGTCTTTCAGGTGCGCGGCGCCCGGCATGCCGCCCGGCAGCACCACCATGTCGTAATCATCCTGCAAGGCCACATCCAGCGTGACATCGGGCACCAGTTGCACGCCACGACTGGCGCAGACAATGCCCGGCTTGAGGCCGGCTGTCACGACCTCGATACCGGCACGGCGCAGCAGATCAATGATGGTGACGGCTTCGAGTTCTTCGCAGCCGTCCGCCAGTGGAACCAGAACCTTGGCCATGTGCGTCTCCTAGTATCCTGAGTGGGCTATTCGTGACACGACATTCAGTCACGGAAATTCTGATACTGCAGAGGAAAATCGGTAATGCTCTTGCGCACCAGCGCAATGGTGTCCTGCAACAGGTCGCGCTTGGCGCCCGATACGCGCACGGTATCGCCCTGAATGCTGGCCTGGACTTTCAGCTTGCTGTCCTTGATGCACTTGACGATTTTTTTCGCCAGTTCGATTTCAACACCGGTTTTCACTGTCACGTTGCGCTTGACCTTGTTGCCCGACACTTTTTCAACTGAACCAATATCCAGACATTTCACATCGACGCTGCGCTTGGCGAGTTTCTGCGCCAGGATGTCCTGCACCTGATCGAGCTGAAAATCGGTATCGGCGTGGATCGTCAGGACATAGTCTGACTGCTCGACGCGCGCATCCGAGCCCTTGAAATCAAAACGGGTAGAGACTTCCTTGTTGACCTGGTCGACTGCATTGCGAACTTCCTGCTTGTCTACTTCGGACACGATGTCAAAGCTTGGCACGATGTTATTCCTCCAGATCCATCACAAATGATTGAATGGGCAGGCCCGTTTCATCATGAAACTCCGCAGCTGCCATCACGCCCAGTCGCGCCACTGCTTCGGCGTCGAGTGAGGGCGCACGATAAGCGGCATACATCGCTCCCAACGCATACGGACTGCCGCTGCCGTATGCATAAAAGCGCGAAAACTCCTGCACCGTACGGTGCGCGGCCACGCCGAATATCCCCTTCGGGTTGGCTATCAGCGCATCCATGCGCGAGGACTCCAGGTCTTCCTCCTTGTCCTCGCCGGTCTGCAGGTAATACTGCTCTTTCAACGCCGCGTGCAGCTGATTCCAGACACGAAATATTCCCAGCGTGGAATCAAATTGAGGCGGCGATTCCAGGCCGGCAAAATAATCCGCCAGAATCAGCTTGAACGTTGCCGAACCCGTTATTGCCACAAAACTGTCGCCCACACGAATGATCTTCTCGTGGTTGGCCACATAGTCGGCCGACTCCTTGCCGCCGCCCCACTTTGTCAGCGTGTCCGCCGCAATCGCGATGCGGCCATCCTTCTTGACGACGGTGACGGTGGTCATTCGTTATGGACCCGACACGTCATGGCCTGAGCCACCCGGCGATGAACCGCACCGCTGTGACGACCCGATACCACGGGTGTCGGGTCGATAAGCATTGAAGCCAGGCTTCTAGTCAGCCGAAACATGTTCTGGGTTTCGGTTGGCTAGCCAAAATGGCAGATGTAATGATACGGCTCGCTGCCGACTTCGATGTCGAAGCTGGAATTGGCCGGCACGTTGAACGACTCGCCCGCGTGGTAGGTTTTCCACTCGGTCTCGCCCGCCAGTTTCACCCGGCACGAGCCTGCCACGGATTCCATTATTTCTGGTGCCTCTGTATTAAACGTCAGCGTGGACGGCAGGATCACCCCCACCGATTTCTTGACGCCATCGGCCAGGATGATGCTATGCGACACGCACTTGCCATCGAAATACACGTTGGCCCTGGAAACAACCGACACATTGTTGAACTGGCTCATGCTGACCTTCTATCGCTGTCTATAAATGGTTTTAACTGGCGTTGCGCTTGGCGGCAATCCGCAGGCGCAACGCGTTGAGTTTGATGAAACCGTTGGCATCGATCTGGTCGTACGCGCCGGCGTCATCTTCGAACGTGGCAATCGTGGGATCAAACAGGGAATCGGTTTTTGAATCGCGTCCGACCACCATGACATTGCCCTTGTACAGCTTGAGCCGTACCGTGCCGTTGACGTGCTGCTGCGTGTTGTCTATCAGCGCCTGCAGCGCAACCCGCTCAGGGCTCCACCAGTAACCGTTGTAAATCATGGTTGCGTAACGCGGCATCAACTCATCCTTCAGATGCGCGACTTCACGATCCAGCGTGATCGACTCGATGGCGCGGTGCGCTTTCAGCATGATGGTTCCACCGGGGGTTTCGTAGCAGCCGCGCGCCTTCATGCCGACATAGCGATTTTCCACCAGGTCGAGACGGCCGATGCCGTGCTTGCCGCCGAGTTCATTCAGCTTGGCCAGCACCTCATGCGCGCGCAGGGTGACACCGTTGACCGCCACGATGTCGCCGTGTGCAAAATCCAGTGTGATGTACTCGGCTGCATCCGGCGCATTTTCCGGCGATACGGTCCAGCGCCACATGTCTTCTTCGGCCTCGGCATTCGGGTCTTCCAGATGACGGCCTTCGTAGGAGATATGCAGCAGGTTGGCGTCCATGCTGTAGGGCGAGCCGCCCTGACGGTGCTTCATGTCGATCGGGATGCCATGCGTTTCGGCATAGTTCAGCAATTTCTCACGCGACAACAGATCCCATTCGCGCCAGGGGGCGATCACCTTGATGCCGGGCTTCAGCGCATACGCACCAAGTTCGAAACGCACCTGGTCATTGCCCTTGCCGGTGGCGCCGTGGCAAATCGCGTCGGCGCCGGTTTCGTTGACGATCTCGATCAGGCGCTTGGCGATCAGCGGCCGGGCGATCGAGGTGCCGAGCAGGTATTCGCCTTCATAAATGGTGTTGGCGCGGAACATTGGAAAAACGAAGTCACGCACGAATTCCTCGCGCAGATCGTCAATGTAGATCTGCTCCGGCTTGATGCCGAACTGCAGCGCCTTGGCGCGCGCGGGTTCCAGTTCTTCGCCCTGCCCCAGGTCGGCGGTAAAGGTCACCACCTCGCATTGGTAGGTGTCCTGCAGCCATTTCAGAATGACCGAGGTATCGAGACCGCCGGAATAGG
>CAYGMS010000112.1:0-7102 GCA_964350905.1 uncultured Thiobacillus sp.
CAGACGTAAAAAAGCCGGGATCGCTCCCGGCTTTTTTTGTGCTGCATCGCCAGCTTACTTGGCGGGGCAGGCCTTGTCGCCGGCGATTTTACCCGGCAGGCGCAGGAAGGTTTCGAACGGACCCATCACGGTCATCGCTTCGACCTTGGGACCTGCAAATTTGAGGCGGCCAAACATCATGGCTTTCATGGGGCCATATTCGCCAGCACCCATTTCGTTCCAGCGCTCGGTGGTGGCATGCATCGTGTAATCGACCGCATAGTCCATCTGGGCGTTCTGGATTGCGCCGCCATAGACACACATGGCTTTGCCGTCCTTGGCTTCAATCTTCATTTCGGTCTTGGTGGCTTCACCGCAGTCGGTACGGTACAAGTGAATGATTTTGTAGCCGCGGTTGGCATTGTTCTTGATCCACTTGTCTGCCAATCCGTCAGTCAGGGTGGAGTCCTTGTTCCAGGCGTCGCAAGCCTGGGCAGTCCATTCCGCCGACATCATGGGGGGCGCTGCGTGTGCAGCGGTTGTGAAGGCAGCCAAGACGGCCAGCGCAATTGATTTGTATTTCATGGGGTACTCCTCCTTTTGGATATTAGGGTTACAGCTTGTTTTGTATTACGGAGAACCCTCTCTCCGAAGCTACACGTTAATCATGCGGGGCAGGCTTGTCAATGCAGACAATGCTTTTTTACACGGACCTGCAGCCAGCTGCCGCGTGGCGGCTCGGTCAGGCCGGCCAACACTGTTATTTACGGAGTGGTGAGAGGCTTTCTTCCACCAGTTGTATGCGGCGAGCAAGCCGGGCACTTTCGACTGTCTGCCCCTGGCTGGCAGCCTGCTTTTCCTGCAATTTGAGATAGGTCAGCAGGGGCTGTCGCCAGCCTTGTGCAGAAGCCGTGTCTGTCGCCAGAACCAGTGTGGCGGCATCGGCTTCCTGGCGCATCACCAGCAGACTGGCGCCTAAGAGGCGGGCCAGCGGGTCTTCGGTCCTGTCGAGCAGCGCGCGTCGTGTGCTAGAAGAAGCGCGAACGAGGTCCCGGTGCTGGCTGGGGAGTTGACTGACATCGGTGGTGTCCCAGTGTAACGTCAGGAATTGGTAATACGCCTGGTCTGCCGTATTGGATTCGATTCGAGCCAGATCAACATATTCGTGGCAGGCGTCATCGATCAGCATGGCGCGACGGGTTGCGCAACGAACCAGCCACAGTCGTGCGGTTTCGGTGACGCGTCCGGCACCGCCGGTGGCGGCAACCGCCTGCTGGAAATAGCGTTCGGCCAGGGTGTTTTCTCCGAGCAGGGCATGTTTCTTGTAACGCTCGATCAGGTCGGCTGAATCGGTTTTCCAGTCGGGCGGGGGCGGGCCGCCGCTGCCGCAGGCGCTGAGCAGGAGCAGGCAGGCGAGCGCGAACAGGAGCTTCATGGCAGTTTCACCTCGGGGTCGCGCGCGAACGGCCATTTCTTGTTGATTTCATTGACCAGCGCATTGGCCTTGCGCACCGCGTCGTCGATTTCGGCACGCAGTTTGGCGATGTCCTGCGTGCCTTCCTTGACGTCGGCCGATATTGCCACGGCATTGCTCATCAGGGCATCGGCTTTTTTCAGACTGGACTGAGCATCCGTCAGCATCAGGCGCACCTGAGCCAAAGAACCATTCGTCTGCTCTGCCACACCGTTGGGTGCAAACAACCAGCTGTCCGCCTTGGTTGCCATGCCGTCTATCTTCAGCGCCATGCCATCAAGTTTGGTCATGAGCGCACGGGTTTTTTCGAGCGAGTCGGTCACGGCGCGTGCTTTTTCCGGGCTGCCCAGTATGCTTTCAAGCATGCCATATTCGCCGGTCATGCGGCCGGTCACGGTTTTGACATTGGCTAAAGTGGCATTGATTTCGCCATCCTTGCGGGTGAGGTGTTCAACGTTGGCCAGAATCGCCTTGACCCGTTCGACCAGCACCGGGATTTCCTTGCTGACGTCGGAGGTGGTGAGCAGCATGGTGGCGTTGTCAGGCAGGGCCGGGGCCTTCAGGTCGGGGGAGTCAACACGGATTTTGGCGCCACCGACAATAGGCTTGTCGAGCGTAAAGCTGCTGTTTTCCCGTAGCCACTTTGAATTGCGCGCCAGAAACTCGGTGTGAATGATGATGCCGCCGTTGTCGTTCAGTCCCAGCGTGGTGACGCGGCCAATTTCAATACCGGAAAACACGACCGGCACGCCGGGCGCCACGCCGTCGGCACTGGCAGCGGCGAGTTGCAGGTGAACCCTGTCCTCGAAAAACCCGCGTGCATGCAGCAGATAGGCCAGAAAAACCCCGGCCAGCAGCAGCGACGCAGCAGCAAATAATCCGACCTTGAAATGCAGTGTATTCATTCCGAATCTAGTGCCTGGTTATAGAGAGGCTGGTTCCAGTTGAAATCGTAAATCTCCCATGTGCCCGTCATTGCGCTCTGTTCGGCCAGTTGCCGGATAAACGCAGGATAGGGCACATCGTAAAGCATGGCGCCGGGGCGGTCGATCACCAGTCGCGGGCGTTGCAGAATGAGTGCACGCGCCAGCTGGGTGACGAAACGCTGGGCTGGCGTCATGTCGGGATCGCGCAAGGAGGCAATGCCGGAAAATCCCAGGCGATCCAGCATGGCCTGCGCTTGCCGGGTGGATTCGGTTGCGTTGAAATGGCTTTGATACAGCGGGATCAGCGCAATGTTATCGAGCGCCGACAGGTTGGCCCGCAGCGGCAGATCGAGCGCCACCCGTGCCACATCGTCCGGCAGTGCCGCTATGGCTGCCAGCAAGGCCGCGCGGTCGGCAAACGAAGTCAGATGTATTTGAGCGCTAATGACACCACCTCGATTGCGACAATGGCAAAGAACACCCGCATCATCC
Source organism: uncultured Thiobacillus sp. (assembly GCA_964350905.1). Taxonomy (GTDB): domain Bacteria; phylum Pseudomonadota; class Gammaproteobacteria; order Burkholderiales; family Thiobacillaceae; genus Thiobacillus. Next base: position 2,872 of record CAYGMS010000112.1, read on the forward strand.
CACGCAGTACGGAGACCGGAACCATGAACAGTTTTTTCGGGGTTTCGAGACCGGCCGTGATGGGGATCAGCGTGACGGCGAGCCCGAACAAACCACACTTGACGATGAGCCCGGCCATGATCTGCAGATTGAAAATTTTCGCAAAGGTTTGGGTGAAGGGCTCAAAACCTGCCATGCTCAAGCCATAAATCGACAGATAGGCCAGCAGCAGGGCGAGCAAACCCGCCAGCCCGGCCAGGGTGATGACCGAAATCACCCCGCCGATCAGGCGCGGCAGAAACTCGAACTGCATCGGCGGAACCTTGCAGTGGGCCAGCGCATCCAATTCGTTGTTGACCTGCATCAAGGCGACTTCGGTATTGATGGCACTGCCGGATCGCAAGGCAATGAACAGCGCGGTCAGGAAGGGCAGCAGTTCCAGCACCAGCACGCGGATGGTCATTTCACTGGCAAATTCGGTCAGCCCGAAATCACGTGCCGTGGACAGGATGATGGTGATGATGAGCCACGAAATGACCAGTGCGTAGCCGAGGAAGACGTGAAGAATTTGCACTGCAGTGAAGTACACCTGCTTGATCACCACGTCGAAGGTGGCGCGGTTCCAGGTGGTGCGGTCGAGCAGCAACAGCGCGGCTTTGGCCAGAAAGGCAAAGATGCCATAGCCGACGGTAAACCAGCCGGCGACTTTGGCGCCGAGTGATTCGATGGATGCAGCAAGAAAATTCATCGCGGCATCTTAACGCCATCGGTGGTGCTTGCGCCATTGGACGGCAGCCCCTACAGTTTTGCAGTCAGAAGGAGAGTACACACGATGAGAACACCCCTGATTCCTATTGCCATGCTGGCATTGTGCGCGATATCCGCGTCTGCCCTCGCCGCATCCGGAACTGTATTGCGCAGCGAAAAAATTTACAGTCAACCCAGTTCGGGCTCGAAAGTCACCGCCAATGTCGCCAAGGGCACCACGGTGAATATCCTCGCCAAGCAGGGCGGCTGGCTGCGTGTGTCTGCGGGCAAGACCACGGGCTGGATGCGATTGTTGTCGGTGCGTGCCGGTGCTGGCGGTTTGAGCAGCAGTGGCGTGGGCGATGTCCTGGGCGCAGCCACGACCCGGTCCGACCCCAGTCGCGTGGTGGCGGTGGCGGGATTACGCGGCCTGAATGACGAAGAACTGAAACAGGCCAAGTTCAATGCGGATGAATTGGCGCGGCTGAACACCTGGAACGTGACCGAAACACAAGCTCGGAGCTTTGCCAGCCAGTCCGGTCTGGTCGCAGTCAATGTGCCGGGCTTGCCCGATCCCAAGCCGGCACAAACCAATAGCTCGTCACCGTGGGGGGACAACTGATGAAGATCAAATCGATGGTATTAGCCGTTTCGCTGGTTTCGTTCAGCGGCATGGCAGCGGGTTTCGACCTGGGCAAATTGCTGGAAGATCGTCTGAACCAGGAACTGAACAAGGACAAGAAAACCCAGCCAGCAGCACCTGAATCCGCACCGGCACAAAATGCCGCGGCCACGCCGCCGCCCGCCAAGCAGAAAATCGATGCCAGGCAATTGGGATTCGCCTTGTTTGGTGACTATTCCCCTGAAGAAGAAGCTCGTATCGGTACGCAGATCTCGGGCAACCTGCTGGGTGCAGTGCCACTGGTGCGTGACGATACGCTGCAGCGTTACGTCAATCTGGTCGGTAACTGGGTGGCGCTGCAAAGCGGGCGCAAGGACGTGGACTGGAAGTTTGGCGTGCTCGATACCGAGGACATCAATGCCTTTGCCGCACCCGGGGGCTATATTTTCCTGACCAAGGGTTTGTATCGCCGCCTCAATAACGAAGCGGAACTGGCGGGTGTGCTGGGCCATGAAATTGCCCACGTCACCAAAAAGCATCACCTCAAGGTGCTCAAGAAATCCAGCCTGATCGGCGCGCTGGGGCAGGCCGCCAGCAGCAAGGCACAGGGTAGCGATCAGGTCGTGCAAAACCTGATCGGCAACGGTGCTGAAATCATGGCGCGCGGACTCGACAAGGACGCCGAGTTTGAAGCCGATCGCGTCGGTATCGTGTTTGCCGCGCGTGCGGGTTATGAGCCGTGGGGCCTGCCCAATGTGTTGCAGGATATGGCCGGCTTGCCCGCCAAGGACAACCGCACCAGCCTGCTCTATAAGACCCACCCGCACCCGGCTGACCGCCTGGCTGCGCTGGGCGAGGCTGTGGACGGACGTCTCGATTCCGTGAAAGGCAAAGAACTGGCTGACCGCTTTTACCGTATCAAGTGAAGTCGCTTTCGTCGAAACTGGTGCAGGCAGTTCTGTCTGCGTTATTGGTTGGGTTGATTGCGGCGCATGTGGGCGAGCTCATCCACATCGCGCCGATGCAGCGTGCCGAAGCCTGGCTGTATGACAGCTGGCTGAAACGCACTGCGCCGACCGGGTTGGATGACCGGATCGCGATTCTCGACATCGACGAAGCCAGTCTGAAAAGCGTAGGTCGCTGGCCGTGGAGTCGCGACACCATGACTGCGCTGGTCGACAAACTGTTCGATCACTATTACGTTGGCGCGCTGGGCTTTGACGTGGTGTTTGCCGAGCCGGACAAAAGCTCGGGCCTCGATAGCCTGAAGCAACTGGCGCAAGCCGAACTGGCTGGCAGCCAGGATTTCCAGGCAGCGCTCAGGCAACTTGCCCCGCACCTCGATTACGACGCCCGCTTTGCCCGGGCGCTGGCCGACCGCCCGATAGCGCTGGGGTATTACTTCATCCCCGATGGCTATGGTGATTCGAAGTCGGGGATGCTGCCATTCCATTCGCTGCCGCTGGCGGTGTTCAGGCCGATGCAGCCCGGCATGCCGCCCGCCACGGGTTACGGCGCAAACCTGGCCGTATTCCAGAATGTGGCGCAGGGCTCCGGCTTCTTCAACATGCGCGCGGACGAGGATGGCACCGCGCGGCAGATGCATCTGCTTGCGCCGTATGGCGAGGGGTATTACCCGGCTTTGTCGGCAGCCAGCTTGCGCGTCGCGTTTGGTGGTGACCCGCTGCTGGCCGGTGTTAAAACCAGCCGCGTGCTGGGGCGCACGTACACCGCGCCGTGGGTGGAAGTCGGAGGCATCCGGCTGCCCTTGAGCGCAGATGGCAGCGTGCATGTGCCGTATCGGGCCGGTGCACCGTTCCCCTATATTTCGGCGGCGCAGGTGCTGGCGGGCAAGGCACCGCTGGAACAACTGGAAAACCGCATCGTGCTGCTGGGCTCGACCGCGCCGGGGCTGTCCGATCTGCGGGTGACGCCGTTTTCCAACGCCTTTCCGGGAGTGGAAATCCATGCGCACCTGATCGCTGGCATGCTCGATGGCACCACCCGCGTTACACCGCCGTGGGCGGCCGACGCTGTGCTGGCCACCGTGCTGCTGCTGGGCGCCTTGCTGACGGCGGTGCTGCTGCGCTTCGGGCCGACCATTGGGCTGGCCGCCAGCATTGCGCTGCTGGCGTTGCTGCTGGCAGCCTATGGCGCGGCATGGTCGCGCTTTCAGGTGGTGCCGATGGCGGCGCCTATGATGACGGTGTTCGGCCTGTATGCGCTCAACACCGCCTACGGATTTTTTGCCGCAACGCGCAGCAAGCGCCAGATCACCAGGCTGTTCGGCCAATACGTGCCGCCCGAACTGGCTGCGGAAATGAGCCAGAACCCGGCGCATTACACAATGGAGGGGCGGTCGCTCGACATGACCGTGCTGTTTTCCGACATTCGTGGCTTCACCAACTTTTCCGAAAATCTGTCGCCGGCCGAACTGGCCGAAGTGCTGAATGCCTACCTGTCGACCATGACGCACATCGTGCAGCACCAGCGCGGCACCATCGACAAGTACATCGGTGACGCCATCATGGCGTTCTGGAATGCGCCGGTGGATCTGGCCGATCACGCCACGCGTGCGGTGCAGACCGCGCTCGATATGCAGGCCGCGCTGCCGCAACTGAACCGGGAATTCGCCGCGCGCGGCTGGCCCGAAGTCAAGATCGGCGTCGGCGTCAATACCGGCCGCATGAGCGTCGGCAACATGGGCTCCGAATTCCGTATGGCCTACACTGTGATGGGCGACGCGGTGAACCTCGGATCGCGGCTGGAAGGCATCACCAAGCAGTACGGTGTCGGCATTCTGGTCACGCAGCCCACCGTCGAAGCTGACCCGGTGCATGCCTTCATGAAGATCGACGACGTGCGCGTCAAGGGCAAGGAAAC
>CAYGMS010000113.1:0-7083 GCA_964350905.1 uncultured Thiobacillus sp.
ATGCTTGATCTGGCTGGATTCCGGCGTTCGCCGGAATGACGTTGTGGACTTGTTCGGCGCCTCCTTTGTTGAATGGTATACACGCACCGATTCGATTGTCCCTCAGTAAGTATGGCTTCTGGCCGTTAACCCTCCACCTGGTTCGCTGGAAACCGTGCACGGGATAATGAAGTGTTCTGGTAATTCAGCGAGGCTGTGCTGGAATGGGACTTGAGCTGGCTGGATTGAGTTGGGAAAACGGAGCATGTCATCATGAACGTGTCGGCATAGGGTCCGCAAACGGGGTCATGCGCCATCTCTTGAATGGTTTTCATCGAAAGGAATCTTATGCGTTTAGCACTGATCGGTTTGGGAAAAATGGGGGGCAACATGACGCGCCGTATGCGTCGCTCGGGTCTGGAAGTGGTCGGATATGACCGGAACCCTGGTGTGGTGGCCGGGTTGGCAGACGAAGTGGGCATGATCGCGGCAAGCTCGGCGCTGGACGCGGTCGGCAAGCTCACCTCACCGCGCGTGGTCTGGCTGATGCTGCCGAGCGGCGATCCTACCGAGAAGCAGCTTCAGGAATTGGCCCCCAAACTTTCTCCGGGCGACATCGTGGTCGATGGCGGCAACTCCAATTACAAGGAGAGCCAGCGCCGCGGCGCCTGGCTGGCGGAGCAGGGAATCGGCTTTATGGATGCCGGTACCTCAGGCGGTGTGTGGGGACTGGAAAACGGCTACTGCCTGATGGTGGGTGCAACCCCCGAAGTCGCGCAAGCGCTGGAGCCGGTACTCAAGGCGTTGGCCCCGGCGGCTGATCGTGGCTGGGCGCATGTCGGCCCGATTGGAGCGGGACACTATTCCAAGATGATTCACAACGGCATTGAATACGGAATGATGCAGGCCCTGGCCGAGGGCCTCGATCTCCTGAAGGGCAAGCAGGAATTCAACTTTGACCTGGCGCAGCTCACCGAGCTGTGGCGCCATAGCTCGGTGGTCAGGAGCTGGCTGCTCGACCTCACCGCCGATGCCTTGAAAGACGATCAGGAACTGGCCAATGTTGCGCCCTATGTGTCCGATTCCGGGGAAGGGCGCTGGACCGTGATCGATTCGGTCGAACAGGGCATCGCAGCACCGGTGTTGACCCTAGCCCTGCAGATGCGCTTCGCCAGCCAGGACGACCGAGGCTACAACTATCGCCTGCTTTCGCTGATGCGCAATGCCTTTGGAGGGCATGACGTAAAGAGCCTGGGCAAGTGACGTAACTTTTTAGTCGGCTGACAGATCCTCGCGCCGCAGCATGAACACGAACTGATCGCCGTTTTCCGTATCCAGCCAGGTAAAGGGCAGGCTGGGATAGGCGGCTTCGAGGACGTCCCGGTTGTGGCCGATTTCCACTACCAGCAAGCCACCTGGATTGAGGTGGGCTTGGGCTTGAGTCAGAATTTCCCGGGTGGCATCCAGGCCATCTTCGCCTGATCCCAGCGCCAGCGCAGGTTCTGCCAGATATTCCGGCGGCAGCGCCGTCACCGACTCGGCGTTCACATAGGGTGGATTGCTGAGGATGACGTCGTAGGTGCGGCCATCCAGTGCGGTAAACAGATCCGATTCGATGCGTTCGATACGCTCATCCAGTCCGTAATCGGCAATGTTGCGGGCGGCTACCGCCAGCGCATCCTTTGAGAGATCAACCGCATCGACCTGGGCATGGGGAAAATTGAGCGCCGCCAGAATGGCCAGGCAGCCGGACCCGGTGCACATGTCCAGCACGCTTGTCACTTCATCCGGGCTTTCCATCCACGGTGCAAGCTGCTCGTGCAGCAATTCGGCGATGTGGGAACGCGGCACGATCACGCGCTCGTCTACATAAAAGGAATGTCCGCCCAGCCAGGCCTGGTGGGTGAGATACGCCGCAGGCAGGCGCTCCCTGACCCGGCGTTCGATCACGGCCTGCACCTGTTCCGACTCGCCATGTGTCAGGCTGGCATCGAGGAAGGGATCGAGCCGGTCGAGCGGCAGGTGCAGGGTGTGCAGGATCAGATAGGCCGCTTCGTCGAAGGCATTGTCCGAGCCGTGACCAAAAGACAGCTTGGCTTCGTTGAAGCGCGATACCGCAAAGCGCAGCCAGTCGCGCACGGTGATGAGGGATTCGGTATCGTCGAAGTGATTCATTTCAGTCCTGAGGAATTATCCATGAAGCAGAAAAATTTATCCGCGAAGAGCGTAAAGGGGCACAAAGAAGAAAAACTTATCCGCGAAGTACGCGAAGGAACGCGAAGTAAAACCTTCAAAACAAGAGCACAACTACCTGATCGTTAATAGCAAATGCTTTGTTTTTTTTCGCGTCCCTTCGCGTCCTTCGCGGATGAAAAAAAGATTTACCCCAACAGCTTTTCCAGCGTCTTCTGGTAAATCGCTGACAGTTGTTCAATGTCTTCCACCGCAACGTGTTCATTCAGCTTGTGGATGCTGGCGTTGAGCGGGCCGAACTCGACCACCTCACGGCAGATGTCGGCGATAAAGCGTCCATCCGAGGTGCCGCCGGTGGTGGAGAGTCCGGGGGTGATGCCGGTGACTTCCTGGATGGCTTCACTGAGTCGATCGCATAGCGGGCCGCGCGGTGTCAGGAAAGGCTTGCCCGATAGGTTCCAGTCGATTTCGAAATCGAGGCCATGGCTTTCGAGGATCTCGTTCATGGCGTCCATCAGGCCGTCGGCCGTGCTGGCGGTTGAAAAACGAAAATTGAACTGGATCTCGATCAGGGCGGGGATGACATTGGTGGCGCCGGTGCCGCCATGGATATTGGAGATCTGCCAGGTGGTGGGCGGGAAATAGGCATTGCCCTCGTCCCACATGGTGTCGGCGAGTTCGGCAATTGCCGGTGCGGCAAGATGGATGGGATTCTTGGCCAGGTGTGGGTAGGCAATGTGGCCTTGCACGCCCTTGATGCGCAGGGTTCCGGACAAGGAACCCCGGCGTCCGTTCTTGATGCTGTCGCCGAACTCGGCTGCGCTGGTGGGTTCGCCCACGATGCAATAGTCGAGCAATTCGCCACGGGCTTTCAGGGTTTCGACCACGCGTACCGTGCCATCGATGGCGGGGCCTTCTTCATCCGCAGTGAGCAGCAAGGCGATTGAGCCCGTGTGAGCAGGGTGGTCGGCAACAAAGCGTTCGGTCGCCGTGACAAAAGCGGCGATCGAGCTTTTCATGTCGGCGGCGCCGCGTGCGTACAGCTGGCCGTCGCGGATGGTCGGTTCGAACGGAGCGGACAGCCATTGATCCAGCGGCCCGGTCGGCACGACGTCGGTATGGCCGGCAAAGCAGACCAAAGGCGCGCTGGTGCCCAGGCGGGCCCACAGATTATCGACACCGTTGTGATTCATGCGCTCGATGTGGAAGCCGAGTGCTTGCAGGCGTGCGGCGACGATATCCTGGCAGCCCGCGTCGTCCGGTGTCAGCGAATGTCGCTTGAGCAGTTCGACTGCAAGCGCCAGGGTTTCATTCTTGGGCATTTCGTTGGCCATGCAGGGTCACACTCCAAAAATGGCTTGATATTGGTCTTCGGTAAAACCAAGGTGATAGTGGCCGTCATATTCCAGCACCGGCCGTTTGATCACGCTGGGCTGGGCCTGCATCAGGGCAATCGCACTGGCTTCGTCGCTGACGGCGGCTTTTTCCGCATCCGACAGCTTGCGCCAGGTGGTGCCGCGCGTATTGACCATCGCCTGCCAGCCGGTTTCAGCCACAACCTTGCGCAACCAGGCCGCATCGACACCCTGTTTCTTGAAATCGTAAAAGGCGAAATCAAGCGCGTGTTGGGCAAGCCAGGCGCGCGCTTTCTTGACGGTGGTGCAGTTGGGAATGCCAAAGAGTGTCATGCCATTCGGTCGTCGGCGGCAGAATCTGTCCGGGCGACGTAAAATCAGGAAAAGAACAATCTGCGATTCTAACCGACCTGATGCATCCTGCCGCCCATTCCCATACTGCTCCACCGCCGATTGGTGATCCCAGTCTGCGTTCGATTGGCCGCCTGTTTCCCTATTTGTGGGAGTTTCGTGGCCGCGTGCTGCTGGCGCTGGCGTTGCTGGTGGGGGCCAAGATGGCCTCGGTGGCGGTGCCACTGGTGCTGAAGGAAATCATCGATGCGCTCGACAAGCCGCGCCCCGAACTGGTTTTGCCGCTGGCTTTCATCTTGGGCTACGGGATATTGCGCTTTGCCAGTACCACCTTTTCCGATCTGCGCGATGTGATTTTTGCCAAGGTGACGCAGCGCGCGATGCGCCGCATCAGCATGGCGGTGTTCAAGCATCTGCATGCCTTGTCGCTGCGCTTTCATCTGGAGCGCCAGACCGGCGGCATCACGCGCGATATCGAGCGCGGCTCCAAGGCGATGTCGAGCCTGGTAGGGTACTTGCTGTTTCGCATCACGCCGACGCTGCTGGAAATCCTGATGGTCGCGGGCATTCTGTTCGTCAAACTGGACTGGGTGTTCGGGGTGATCACCTTGATCGTCCTGGCGGCCTATATCGGTTTCACCATCACCATCACCGAATGGCGCACCCAGTTCGTGCGGCGCGCCAACGCACTCGACTCCGAGGCTTATGGCCGTGCCGTGGACAGCCTGCTGAACTACGAAACCGTCAAATATTTCGGTAACGAACAATACGAGGCGCAGCGTTACGACAAGAGCCTGATCGAGTGGGAAGAGATGGCGCTGAAATCGCAGCGTTCGCTCGGGTTGCTGAACGGTGCGCAGGCACTGGTGATCGCGATCGGCGTCACCTTGATGGTGCTGCGCGCGGCCAATGGCGTGGTCGAAGGCACGTTGACGCTGGGTGATCTGGTGATGGTCAACGCCTTCCTGCTGCAGATGTTCCAGCCCTTGAGTTTTCTCGGCGTGATGTATCGCCAGATCAAGGAATCGATCACTGATGTCGAGCGCATGTTTGCCTTGTTGAACCGGCCGCGCGAGGTCGAGGATGCTGCGGATGCACGCGAACTCGAGGTGACGTCAGGCGAGGTGAAATTCGAGCATGTGGATTTTGCCTACAATCCTGACCGGTCGATTCTGCATGACGTGAGCTTCACCATTCCTGCCGGCAAGACCGTGGCGGCAGTGGGTTCCAGCGGCGCCGGCAAATCGACGCTCGCCCGGCTGCTGTTCCGTTTTTACGACGTGGGGGCGGGAAGCATCCGCATCGACGGCCAGGACGTTCGTCATGTCACCCAGGACAGCCTGCGCGCCGCCATTGGTGCCGTGCCGCAGGACACCGTGCTGTTCAACGACAGCATTTACTACAACATTGCCTACGGTCGGCCCGATGCCACGCGCGACGAAGTGATCGAAGCCGCACGCGCGGCGCATATTCTTAGATTTATCGAAAGCTTGCCGCAGGGCTGGGACACGGTGGTCGGTGAACGCGGACTCAAGTTGTCGGGGGGAGAAAAGCAGCGCGTGGCCATCGCGCGCACCTTGCTGAAAAACCCGGTCATCCTGATTCTTGACGAAGCCACCTCGGCACTCGACACCAAGACCGAAAAAGCCATCCAGGCCGAATTGCTGGAAATTGCGCGCAGCCGCACCAGTCTCATCATCGCGCATCGCCTGTCCACGGTGGTCGAGGCCGACGAGATCCTGGTGATGGAAGGCGGCCGCATCGTCGAGCGCGGACGCCATCCCGACCTGCTGGCGCGGAACGGCGTGTACGCCCACATGTGGGCATTGCAGCAGCAGGCCGAGGACGAAGCCGGCTGATGGCTCGCTCATCGGCTCGGCTCAGGACAGGCCCTTCGACCAAACTCAGGACAGGCCCTTCGACGGGGCTCAGGACAGGCCTGTTGCAGCCGGGCGTACGGCGGCGCGAGGTGTGGGCGTGGGCCATGTACGACTTCGCCAACTCGGGCTACACGACCGTGGTGATCACCGCCGTGTTCAGTGCGTATTTCGTGGCCGCTGTTGCAGGCAATGCACCGTGGGCCACCTTTGCCTGGACGCTGGCCTTGTCCGTTTCCTATGCGCTGGTGATGCTGACCGCACCCTTGATCGGCGCCTATGCTGATGCCCACGCCCGCAAGAAAGCGCTGCTGTGGCTGACCACGCTGGGTTGCGTCGGTGCTACCGCGCTGCTGTTTTTTGCCGCGCCGGGCGCACTGGGTTTGGCCATTGCGGCCCTTATCGTCTCCAATTACTTCTTTGGCACCGGCGAGAATCTGGTGGCGGCATTCTTGCCCGAACTGGCGCGCCCGCGCGCGCTGGGCCGGGTCTCCGGCTGGGGCTGGGCTTTGGGATATGTGGGCGGCCTGGTGTCGCTGGGGGCGAGCCTGGGGTATATCAGTTGGGCGCAGGCCGCCGGACAGGGTGCGTCCGAGTTTGTTCCTGTCACCATGCTCATCACCGCTGCGATTTTTGCGCTGGCGAGCCTGCCCACGCTGCTGATGCTGCGCGAGCGCGCCACGCCCCAGGTTCAACGCACCGCACGCAGCGCCTGGGCGCAGGTACGGCATACCTTGAGCCATTTGCGCCATTTGCCTGATTTGAAGCGTTTTTTGATTTGCACGGTGCTGTACCAGGCAGGCACCCAGGCCGTCATCACGCTGGCCGCAATCTACGCCAGCCAGGTTTTCCATTTCGATACCCAGCGCACGATTCTGCTGGTGCTCGTGGTCAACATCACCGCGGCGTGTGGCGCCTTTGCATTCGGCCATATACAGGACCGCATCGGTCATGTGCGGGCGATTGCGCTGACGCTGGTCGTCTGGATAGTGATGGTGCTGCTGGCGTGGACCGCACCCGATGAGCGCATGTTCTGGGTGGCAGCCAATCTGGCCGGGCTTGCCATGGGCGCGTCGCAATCCGCCGGGCGCGCCATGGTGGGTCTGTTGGCACCGCCGGCGCAGCAGGCCGAGTTTTTCGGCTTGTGGGGACTGGCCGTCAAGTTTGCCTCCATCATCGGCCCGCTGACCTACGGTGTCGTCAGTTGGGTCACCCAGGGCGACCATCGCCAGTCGCTGCTCATTACGGGCTGTTATTTTGTCGCCGGCTTGTGGGTGCTGCGCGGTGTGCAGGCAGCGCGCGGCCACCGTGCCGCCCGGCGCTTTGCC
>CAYGMS010000114.1:0-7061 GCA_964350905.1 uncultured Thiobacillus sp.
GACCCACACCATGCCGCTGGAAGACATCAACCGCGCGTTCGACCTGATGCACGAAGGCAAAAGCATCCGCTCGGTCATCATTTTCTGAGGTCGACAATGAAACAAATTGAACACGCCAAGAAAATCGAGTCCATCAAGGAGTTCGGCGGCTGGCTCGAACGCTGGCAGCACGAATCCGAAACCTGTCACTGCACAATGACCTTTTCGGTCTACCTGCCGCCGCAAGCCGCCACGCAAAAGCTGCCGGTGGTGTACTGGCTATCCGGGCTCACCTGTACCGACGACAACGTGCGAACCAAGGCCGGCGCGCAGCGCTACGCTGCCGAGCTGGGGCTGATTCTGGTCATGCCCGATACCAGCCCGCGCGGCGACGACGTACCCGACGTGCCCGAGCGCTACGACCTCGGCCAGGGCGCCGGCTTCTACGTCAACGCCACCCAGGCGCCGTGGTCGACGCACTATCACATGTACGACTACATCACCCGCGAACTGCCCGCGCTGGTCGAAGCGAGCTTCCCCGCCCTGCCCGGCAAGCGCGCCATCAGCGGCCATTCGATGGGCGGCCACGGCGCGCTGATCTGCGCGCTGAAAAATCCCGGCATGTATGCCTCGGTCTCGGCCTTCGCGCCGATCTGCAACCCGGTGATCAGCCCTTGGGGGCAGGGCTGCTTCAGCGCCTATCTCGGCGAAGACAAACAAGCTTGGGACGCCTGGGACGCTACCTGCCTGGTCAACGCCGGGGCACCGCTACCGCCCGCGCTGATTGATCATGGCACCGCCGACGAATTTCTGGCCGGGCAGCTGTTTCCGCAGAATCTGCAAGCCGCCTGCGCCGCGCGCGGCATTCTGCTCACGCTGCGGATGCAGGACGGCTACGACCACAGCTATCACTTCATCGCCAGCTTTATCGGCGAGCATCTGGCGTTTCACGCACAGGCAATGGCCAAATGATAGACTGGCCTTTTCCTGCAAGCCCAACGGCAGCCCAGAACCTGTTTATGCCCCGCAAAAAATTCTTGAATGGACAGGGGACGCCGCGAAGCAGACGATAAGCCTATCGCCGTCCGTATACGGATAGCTGCGTTCAAACAATACGAGGAGAGATGCCATGAGCTATACCCATTTACCCACCAGCAACCTTGACCAGAATGCAGGCCTGTTGCGACCCGCCTGTGTGTTGCCCGAACGGGTGGACCTGGAAAACCCGGCGCTGGACGTGATGACCGACTTCCGCCGCGTGACTGCGTTCATCGCCACCCCCGGCGACACCGTCCAGCAGGCGGAAGAGCGCATGGTCCGCCGCAAGGTGCGTCTGCTGTTCGTGATGGACAGCCTCGATCGTGTGGCCGGCTTGGTGACCAGCACCGACATCCACGGCGAAAAGCCGATGCAGATCGTACATAGCCGGGGAATTCGCCGTGATGAAGTGCTGGTGGCCGACATCATGACGCCGGTCGATCGTCTTGAGGCCGTCGATTTTGACGATCTGTCCAATGCCCGCGTCGGCCATGTGCTGGAAACGCTCAAGGCACGCGGCCGTCAGCACGCGCTGGTGATCGAAAATGCAAACGGCCAGAAGCTGGTCCGCGGCCTGTTGTCACTGTCGCAACTGAGCAAGCAGCTCGGCGTCGTCGTCGAAACCGCCGAAGTCGCACACACCTTCACTGAAATCGAACAGCACCTCGCTCACGTTTGAGCCCTCGGCCGCAGCTTCTGCTAGAGCGGGGGTTGCGTGTGTGTTCGATGCTTGACGACTCGTTGAAAGAATCTGCACGAGCCGGATTTTTCACCCATGTGCCGTACTCCGCGCGCAGGCCAAGGTTTCCCCGCGCGGCGTCTTGTGCTCAAATCCCGGTCTTCCAGGCGCGGCCACTGGCTGCCAACAAGCACAACACATGAATATTTCAATCAGCGAACTGATTGTCAGGTATCTGAAATGCCTGGGGATCGACCATATCTTCGGCATGCCCGGCGCACATGTGCTGCCGATCTATGATTGCCTGCACGACTCCGGCGTAAAAAGCATCCTGGTCAAACACGAGCAGGGGGCGGCCTTCATGGCGGGTGGCTATGCGCGGATGGCGCACCGGCCTTCTGCCTGCATCACGACCTCCGGCCCAGGCGCAACCAACCTCATTACAGGCATTGCCAACGCCTACGCCGAGCGACTGCCGGTACTGGTGATCACCGGTGAAACCTCCACCTATATCTTTGGCAAAGGTGGCCTGCAGGAAAGCTCGGGTGAAGGCGGCGCCATCGACCAGGGTGCCCTGTTTGCCAGCATCACCCGCTATCACAAACTTATCGAACGCACCGACTATCTGGGCCAGGTGCTGAACCAGGCCACGCAGGCGCTGCTCGGACGCGAGCCGGGACCGGTGCTGCTGTCGATTCCGTATAACGTGCAGAAAGAACTGGTCGATGAAAACGTGCTCGACCAGATCCATTTTCCACGCCAGGCGGTGATCCGCCACACCACCCCCACGTCAGAATTGGCCGACCTCCTGCGTGCGGCCCAGGCGCCGGTCATCATCGCCGGTCATGGCTGCATTCAGGCCGGCGCACGCGACCTTGTCGCCGCATTCGCCGAACGCTTCAATATTCCGGTCACCACCAGCCTCAAGGCCAAGGGCGTGGTGGCTGAGGGCACACCGCTGTCACTGGGCTGCCTCGGTGTCACCTCCAATGGCGATGCGTATCGTTATCTGGTTGATCATGCCGACCTGCTGATTTTCCTTGGCGCAGGCTTCAACGAGCGCACCAGCTATCTGTGGGACGCCAAGCTCATGGCCAACAAGAAAATTGCCCAGGTTGATCGAAACGCCGCGCAACTTGGCCGCGTATTTCAGCCGGACGTGGCCATTTGCGGCGACATCCGTTCCGTAGTGGAGGAGGTCTTTGCCACGCTGGAAGCAGATGCCATGCCGCCCAAAAACATGACCCGGCTCGCCAGTCACCAGGCGGCAATCGCGCGCCCCGCAAATGACGACCACGCCGCACAACCGGAAGCCTTCCATCTGATCCGGCTATTCTTCAGCAAGCTTGCCCAATGCTTTCCGCACAACGCGCTGGTCTTCGATGACAACATCGTCTTCGCGCAAAGCTACTTCGACGTATCCAACCGCAACCATTATTTCCCGAATACCGGCATTTCCTCACTGGGCCATGCTCTGCCCGCCGCCATCGGTGCACGCTGTTTTTCACCGGACAGCCCCACCTTCGCCATCCTCGGCGACGGCGGCTTCCAGATGTGCTGCATGGAAATGATGACAGCGGTGAACTACGGCATCCCGCTCAATGTGGTGGTGATCAACAACGGCACGCTCAGCCTCATCCGCAAGAACCAGTTCCAGCTCTACGGCGAGCGCTACATCGACTGCGACTTTACCAACCCCGACTTCGGCCTGCTCGCGCAGTCATTCGGGGTCAATCATGTCCGCATCGAGAGCGAGGCCGAACTCGACGCCCTGTTCACCGACGCCGACCTCACCGGCGGAATCAATCTCATCGAAATCCTGCTCGACAAACACGCCTTCCCCCGCTACCTGTCGGCCCGTTAACCGGCGAGGGCTTCACGTTTGCGCCTTGATGCCCGCCAGGGCGTGCTCCCGCATGGGTCAGGACTGAGTCTGCCCGATCAGAACAGAGGCACGAGTTTGTAGCCCTGGGTCTGCCAGCCGATCAGAGAGATAAAGCCATCACCCACCAGCGTCAGACCGGGCAGAATGGTTTCGTTGGGCACCTTGAATACCCGAGTGGCAATGGCGCAAATTTCCTGCCGCACCCCGAGCTTGTTCAATTCTGTTACCTGCTTGGCAATCGCCTTGAGGGCATCACCCTGTTCCAGTTCCAGTTCATCATCGGGCTTGCTGCTGAGAAAACGTACGGTCGGCCCGATATAAACAACCACAAATCGCGGCTTCACGCCTTGACGGGTCAGCCCGGCATGGGTGCCCCTTATGATCTCCAGATAGAAAGCGGTTTTCTTCGGGTCGCTGAAGTCGATCAGGAAAATGCCCTTGCCTTCCTTCACGCCCTGCAATGCGGCAGCGTCGTTGATCGGCGCAGTGGCCGCCTGCGCAGGGAGCAGCGGTACGAACAGCAGCATGCACAGAGTCAGGATGCGTTGAAAAGTCATTTTATTTCTCCAGTGTGGTGATGGCTTATGCCTTGGGGGCTGTGATTGATGCGTTAAATGAACTCAGATCGACCAGGCTGCAACTGGTCTTGCGTGTTGCCTGGCAGCCCTCGTCAGCGGGAGTGTGCTCAAACGAACAGGCGCGCTGCTGAAGCATGGCCCAATCTTCAGCGGCATAGCTCTGCCGGGGAAGATTGGGCGGGTAATACACGCAGCCGAAACACAGCTCGTGCGGCTCAGCGGTCTTTTCGGACATGGTAGTGCAGCACTCCGCTTTCTTCGGTCATCGACAGCAGGGTCTGGCCGGTGCGTTCGCACCAGGATGGAATGTCCTTCTGGGTCCCGGTGTCGGTGGCAATGATTTCCAGGATGTCGCCCAGACCCAGTGCCTTCATCGCCTTGTTGGTTTCCACGATCGGCATCGGGCAGCATTTGCCGGACGTGTCGAGGGTCGAGGTAACGCTAATGTCACTCATGACATTCTCCTTAAAAGTATTGGCAGTGGTCCGCCGTGGCGGCTTTGTCATTGAGAAACCAGGATGCGCCGACGATACCTTCTGCTTCGGGTATCAAATTGGTCTCGTTCACGCCAAAAATGGCGCCAGCCAGACTGCAGGCATAAAAATTCACGCAGCCCGAGGATTTCAGGGCCTTGAGAATCTCGTAGATATCGTTCGGCAAGCCCGCCTTGGCCACGTTTTCACGCACCATGGCTTCATCTGCGGCATGCCGCCCGTCCATGCACAAGCTAGCGGCGCCTTCGACCGTGAGTGCCTTGACTGCCCAGTTCACAAACAGGATGTCGACCTGGGTTTGCTCCGCAGACGCCAGGTAGGCAAAGACGAGTGGCGTGAGAATCTTGTCGTATGAATCGTCACGTATCACGATGGCCAGGGATTTCATGTTAACTCTCCTTGAATGAACGTTCATTCGAAATGAACGTAAAAAAACGACCTCGCATCAGGCCGCAACGCCTCGCCACGCACACTCCCATACAGCATCCAGCCTGTCGGGAAGCGGCTCGGCCAATACACCATCAAGACGTGAAGTAATCAGCCGGATCGCACCGCCGAAAAGACATGAGGTGGCGACCATCACGTCCATGCGACGAATGTCTCCGTTATCCATGCCTTCCTGGACAAACGCCCGCATGGTTTCAAACGGCTTGGATGAGCACACCGGGCGCTCGTCTGGCAGGAACTCGCGATGCTTGGCGTACAGCATGAAATCCATGGCTTCACGATTCGACTCGGTCAATTCAAACAACATCGCCATGACGGCCCGGCAGCGGTCATGTGCCGTCGCGTGCGTTTGCGCAATGTCGGCCAGCGTCTGCTGCAAACGTTCCACCAGGCCCTGATAAAGCGCACGGGCCACGTCTTCCTTGTCCTTGAAATGGTGATAGATCGAGCCCACGCTGACCTGCGCAGCGCGCGCCATATCCGGAACGGAAGTATTGAAATAACCGCGCTGCGTGAAAAGCTGCAGCGCGGCGGCAATGATCCGCTCATTGATTTGCCCGGGTTGTACGTTGGCAGGGGTACGGGCCATGACGCGATCCGATAACGAATGAATGTTCGTTCAATATAGCAGTGGGGTATGCCATCCGCAACCCATTTCCTGCCTTCAACTCCCGAAACTCACAAACCCAACGCCACGCCAGGCGCTGGGCCTGGTTTATTCACACTTGCGGATGGGCGCGCTCGCGTTTGTTGTGCAGCTTGTTCAATGCATGCAGATAGGCTTTGGCCGAGGCCACCACGATGTCAGTGTCGGCACCCTGGCCGTTGACCACACGCCCATCCTGCGCCAGACGTACGGTCACTTCGCCCTGAGCATCGGTGCCGCTGGTCACGTTGTTGACCGAATACAGCAACAAGTCGGCACCACTGTTGACCACGGATTCCAGCGCCTTGAAGGTGGCATCGACCGGGCCTGAACCATTGCCACTGGCCCGCTGTTCCGCACCGTCGTCTGTAAATACAATCTGCGCGTGCGGGATTTCGCCGGTTTCGGAGCAGACTTTCATCGATACCAGTTTGAAACGCTCGTGATCGGCCGCATAGCCTTCATCCGAAACGAGTGCCTGCAGGTCTTCGTCGAAGATCTCGCGCTTCTTGTCGGCCAGATCCTTGAAGCGGGCAAACGCGGTGTTGAGTGCTTCCTCGCCGTCGAGCACGATGCCGAGCTCGCCGAGTTTGGTCCTGAAGGCATTGCGGCCGGAAAGCTTGCCGAGCGACAGCCGGTTGGCATGCCAGCCCACATCCTCGGCACGCATGATTTCGTAGGTCTCGCGATGTTTTAGCACGCCATCCTGGTGGATGCCTGATTCGTGGGCAAAGGCGTTGGCGCCGACGATGGCCTTGTTCGGCTGCACCGGGTAGCCGGTGATGCTGGACACCAGTTTGGAAGCCGGCACGATCTGGGTGGCGTCGATGCGCGAATCGCAGCTGAACACATCCCCGCGGGTGCGCACGGCCAT
Organism: uncultured Thiobacillus sp.; assembly: GCA_964350905.1. Taxonomy (GTDB): domain Bacteria; phylum Pseudomonadota; class Gammaproteobacteria; order Burkholderiales; family Thiobacillaceae; genus Thiobacillus. Next base: position 6,621 of record CAYGMS010000114.1, read on the forward strand.
CACGATTTCTTCCAGCGCGGCATTGCCGGCGCGCTCGCCAAGACCGTTGATGGTGCATTCAACCTGACGCGCGCCGTTCATCACCGCAGCCAGCGAATTGGCGACGGCCATGCCGAGGTCGTTGTGGCAATGCGTCGACCAGATCACCTTGTCGGAATTCGGTACACGCTCGATCAATTGCTTCATGCGCTCGCCCCACAAGGCGGGAATGCTGTAGCCGACGGTATCAGGCACGTTGAGCGTTTTGGCGCCGGCCTTGATCACCTCGTCAAAGATGCGCACCAGGAAATCCATGTCAGAGCGCACCGCATCTTCAGCCGAGAATTCGACGTCATCGGTGTATTCGAGCGCGAGCTTGACGGCCTTGACCGCGGCCTCGACCACCTGGTCAGGCTGCATCCGCAGCTTCTTTTCCATGTGGATGGGGCTGGTGGCGATGAA
>CAYGMS010000115.1:0-7050 GCA_964350905.1 uncultured Thiobacillus sp.
CATGAAATTCCGCCTCTACCGCTACCACCCCGAATCCGGCAAAAAACCGTATATGCAAGACGTCGATCTCGACATCGACCCCGCCGGCAAGATGCTGCTCGACGCGCTCATAGCGATCAAGGCACAGGATGAAACGCTATCCCTGCGTCGATCCTGCCGCGAAGGTGTGTGCGGGTCGGATGCGCTCAATGTGAACGGCAAGAACCGGCTGGCGTGTATCACGCCCCTGTCCGAACTGAAGCAGCCCATCGAGGTGCGGCCGCTGCCGGGCCTGCCGGTGATCCGTGACCTGATCGTGGACATGGAGCCGTTCTTCAAGCAATACCGCTCGATCAAGCCCTGGCTGATCAACGATGAGCCCGAACCTGAGGTGGAACGTCTGCAGGCGCCGGAAGATCGCGCGCTGCTCGATGGTGCGTACGAATGCATTCTGTGCGCCTGCTGCACGACTTCGTGTCCCTCTTTCTGGTGGAATCCGGACAAGTTTGTCGGCCCGGCTGGACTGTTGCAGGCCTATCGGTTCATTGCCGACAGCCGTGATGAAGCGATGGCTGAACGCCTGGATAATCTGGAAGACCCGTATCGGTTGTACCGCTGCCACGGCATCATGAATTGCGTCGATGCGTGCCCCAAGGGCCTGAATCCGACGGCGGCGATCGGGCGCATCAAGTCGCTGCTGGTGAAAAGACGTGTCTGACGCAAGCGGGGGAAGGGACGAACGTGATCCCCCACCAGGGGACTCCGACTTTCCAGGTGCAAAAGCACATGAAATCTCACATGCCCAAACCGATAGAATAGGCTGGCGTTGCCGCCGGGGACTGCTGGAACTCGATCTCTGGCTGGGTGGCTTTTGGGATGCACACCGCGCTACACTTCAAGCTTGCGAGAAAGACGCTCTGGAGCGGCTCCTGACTTTGTCGGACATGGAAATTACAGACCGGCTTCAAGGCCGCCTGCCTGCGGGTGGTCCCGACCTTGAAGCGCTGATCAGGCGCCTGCAGCATTATCGAACTGCATTAATTTTGGAATCACGATGAAAAAAACCGTCACCCTTACATTCAGCGACGGCAGTCCTTCGATCGACCTGCCCGTCGAGAAGGGTACCTATGGCAAGCCGGTAATCGATATCCGCAACCTCGACGCGCACGGCTATTTCACCCACGACCCCGGTTTTACGGCCACTTCAAGCTGTACGTCCGGCATAACGTATATCGATGGTGACGAGGGCTTGCTGTATTACCGCGGTTACCCGATCGAACAGCTGGCGTATCAGTCGGACTATATGGAGGTCTGTTATCTGCTGATGCATGGTGAATTGCCAACGGCAGAACAGAAAACGACATTCGAGCATTCGATCCGCCATCACAGCCTGTTGCATGACCAGATGGAGAATGTGTTCCGGGGATTTCGCCGCAGCGCACATCCAATGGCCGTGATGATCGGCGTGACCGGCGCCATGTCAGCCTTTTATCATGAAGGCAACGATCTTTTCGATCCCAAGCATCGCGAAGCCGTTGCGCACCGGCTGATTGCCAAGATTCCCACCGTGGCGACCTGGGCCTACAAATTCAATGAAGGCCAGCCTTTTGTGTACCCGCAGAACCGGCTGACCTATGCCGAGAACTTCCTGCACATGATGTTCTCGACACCGTGCGCGCCATACGAGCCTAACCCGGTGCTGGCGCGTGCGCTGGATCGCATTTTCATCCTGCATGCCGATCATGAGCAGAATGCTTCGACCTCGACCGTGCGCCTGGCGGGTTCCAGCGGCGCCAACCCGTATGCGTGCATCGCAGCTGGCATGGCCTCGCTGTGGGGACCCCTGCACGGGGGCGCCAACGAAGCGGTGCTGAAGATGCTCGACGAAATGGGCGATGTGTCGCGTATTCCCGACTACATCAAGCGCGCCAAGGACAAGACCGACGGCTTCCGCCTGATGGGCTTTGGTCACCGCGTCTACAAGAACATGGACCCGCGCGCGCGCATCATCCGCGAAACCTGCTACGAGGTACTGGACGAGCTCGATCTGCGCGATGACCCGCAATTCAAGATGGCAATGGAACTCGAGCGTATTGCACTGGAAGACGAGTACTTCATTTCACGCAAGCTCTATCCCAACGTCGATTTCTATTCCGGCATCATCTTCCGTGCCATGGGCATCCCGCCCAGCATGTTCACCGTGATGTTTGCACTTGCGCGTACCTCAGGCTGGGTGGCGCAGTGGAACGAAATGCTGTCCGATCCGGCGCACAGGATCGGACGCCCACGGCAACTCTACACCGGCCCGGCGCGGCGCGAGTTTGTACCCTTGGACCAGCGCGGAGCCTGAGCACCCAGGGCATGGCAGATCAATACAGCGGATTGAATTCACATGAGTGCATCTGACTGGAACCTGACCTCTCCGCTCTATGCCGGCAATGCGACCTACCTGGCGCAGTTTGACGACGAGGCGCTGGCGCCGTGGCTGAACCAGCCGGTGCCCGGTGCGGCCGTGGCATCGGATGTCGCCCAGGTAGCGGTGTTGCGCCTGATCAATGCCTATCGCTACCTGGGTGTGGGCAAGGCCGAACTCGACCCGTTGCGCCGCTTCGAGCCGCCGCCCACCCCCGAGCTTGATCCTGCGCACTATGGCCTGACCGATGCGGACCTGAGCCGCGAATTCGAGACCGGTTCGCTGTTCGGCGTCAACCGCGCCACGCTGGCCGATATCCTGCAGCGGCTGAAAAATGCGTATTGCGGCCACGTTGGCGCCGAATACATGCATATCAGCGACGTGGCGCGCAAACGCTGGCTGCAGGAGCGCATCGAAAGCGCGCAGGGGCGGTTTGGCGTATCCAGGACGCTCAAACTGCAAATGCTGAAGCGCCTGACCGATGCCGAAACCCTGGAAAAATTCCTGCATACACGCCATGTAGGGCAAAAGCGTTTTTCGCTGGAAGGGGGCGAAAGCCTGATTCCGCTGCTCGACCAGGTGATTACGCGCAGTGCGCGTCACGGCGCCAGGGAAATCGTGATGGGCATGGCGCATCGCGGACGGATCAACGTGCTGGCCAACATCATGGGCCGCTCGCTGAAAAGCCTCTATGAAGAGCCGCTCAACGAGGCGCCCGGCTCGCCGCTGTCTGGCGACGTCAAATATCACCAGGGGTTTTCCACCGACATCGCGACAGAACACGGTCCGGTTCACCTGGCCCTGGCGTTCAACCCGTCCCATCTTGAAATCGTTCATCCCGTGGTGCGCGGATCGGTTCGTGCACGCCAGGATCGGCGTGGCGATGTGCTGGGCTACGAGGTGCTGCCGGTGATCCTGCACGGAGACGCGGCACTGTCGGGGCAGGGCGTGGTGATGGAAAGTCTCAACATGTCGCAGACGCGCGGTTTTCGTAATGGCGGCGCGATCCATATTGTCATCAACAACCAGATTGGTTTTACCACGTCCGACCCGCGCGACGTGCGCTCGACACTGTACTGCACCGATGTCGCCAAAATGGTCGAAGCGCCGGTGCTGCACGTCAATGGCGATGATCCCGAGGCAGTGGCCTTTGCCGTGCAAACCGCAGTGGATTTTCGCTACACCTTCCATCGCAGCTGCTTCATCGACCTGGTGTGCTATCGCCGCCATGGGCACAACGAACAGGACGAACCGCTGGCCACCCAGCCGATGATGTACCGGCGCATCCAGGCACATCCCAGCACGCGTGTGCTGTATGCGCAAAAACTGGTGGCTGAGACGGTGCTGACCCAGGCGCAGGCGGACGACATGGTCGATGCCTGCCGCGCGCGCCTGGAGCTTGGCGAATCATTGAGCGCACCGGCATTGTCCGATTTCAAGCAGATTTTCGGCACCCACTGGGGGCATTTCAACAGTGGCCAAATCGACGAAGTGACCACGGCCGTACCGGCCAAACGGCTGGATTTCCTGGGCGAGCGCATCACCACGCTGCAACACGAAATCGAACTGCATTCACGGGTGCAAAAGGTGCTGGATGATCGCCGCAGGATGCGCGCAGGCGAGTTGGCGGTGGACTGGGGCTACGCCGAGCATCTGGCCTATGCCAGCCTGCTTGATGCAGGGATCAATGTACGGGTGTCGGGGCAGGATTCGGCACGCGGCACCTTCTTCCATCGTCATGCTGTGTGGCACGACCAGAAGCGCGAGCGCCGCCAGAGCGGCGTCTATGTGCCGCTCGACCATATTCACGAACGGCAGGGCAATTTCACCATCATCGATTCGCTGCTGTCGGAAGAGGCGGTGCTGGCGTTCGAGTATGGCTATGCCACCGCCGATCCGGACACCCTGGTGGTGTGGGAAGCGCAGTTTGGAGACTTCGCCAACGGTGCACAGGTGGTGATCGACCAGTTCATCGCCAGCGGCGAGGCCAAATGGGGGCGCCAGTGCGGCCTGACCCTGCTGCTGCCGCATGCGTTTGAAGGGCAGGGCCCCGAGCATTCTTCCGCGCGCCTCGAGCGTTTCCTTCAGCTCTGCGCGCAGGACAACATCCAGGTCTGCGTTCCGACGCTGCCATCGCAGATGTTCCATCTGCTGCGGCGGCAGATGGTTCGCCCAAGCCGAAAGCCGTTGGTGATCATGAGCCCCAAGGGCCTGCTGCGGCATCCATCGTCCACGTCCTCGCTGGAGGACCTCGCCACTGGGGCATTCCGGCCGGTCATCGACGATCCGCGCGCGCCGCGCACGGCCAGACGTGTAGTGGCGTGCAGCGGTCGCGTATGGTTCGATCTCGAGGCGGCCCGAGGCTCGCGTGGGCTGGACGATGAAATTGCGCTGGTTCGCGTCGAGCAGCTGTACCCGTTCCCCGAAGAAGTATTCCGTCAGGTCCTGAACAGCTATCCGGAGGCGCGTACTTTCGTCTGGGCCCAGGATGAGCCGATGAACCAGGGGGCGTGGTATCAGAGCCAGCATCATCTCAATCATTGCGCGCCAAACCGATACCGTTTCCAGTACGCTGGCCGGCCGCCGGCCGCCGCACCCGCGTCGGGCTATGTGTCGCGCCACCGCGCCGAACTGGAAGCCCTGTTGAACGACGCGCTGGAGAATCCGTATGAAAATTGAAGTGCGCGTGCCGACCCTGTCCGATTCGGTTGCCAGCGGCACCTTGCTGCCGTGGCGCAAGCAACTGGGCGAGATGGTTGCGCGTGACGAGACCCTGGTCGATCTGGAGACCGACAAGGTCATCATGGAAATTCCATCGCCGGCATCCGGCACCCTGGTCGAACTGCGCCATGCCGAAGGGGCCGTAGTCAAGGCGGATGAAGTCGTGGCAGTGATTGAAACGGGCGAGCAAGCCGGAGAAGCGCCGCCCCCAGTCAAACCGGTACAGCCTGTCGTTGCGCAGCCTGTTACGACCAAGGCAGCAAGCCCCACGCCCGTACACAGCCCAAAAGTATCGCCTGCGCAAACGCTCAAGCCCAGTCAGCCGCATCCCGTTGAACCCGCTCCCGCCGTGACTGCCGGCGAGAGCCGCCGCGAACCGATGTCGCGCCTGCGTCAGCGCGTGGCCGAGCGCCTTGTCGCTGCGCAGCATACGGCCGCCATGCTCACCACCTTCAACGAGGTGAACATGCAGCCGGTGAACGAGCTGCGCCAGCGTTTCAAGGCCGAATTCGAGACCCGGCATGGCGTCAAGCTTGGTTACATGTCGTTTTTTGTGCGTGCCGTGTGCCAGGCCATGCAGCAGTTTCCGGTCGTCAACGCGGCCATCGATGGCGACGACATCGTCTGGCATGATGATGTCGATATCGGCATCGCTATTTCCAGCCCACGCGGACTGGTGGTGCCGATCCTGCGCCGGGCCCAGACCCTGTCGTCAGCCGAAATCGAGTCGGCCATTGCCGATCTTGGCCTGCGCGCGCGCGAGTCCAGACTGGCACTCGAAGACCTGTCGGGCGGCACGTTCTCCATCACCAATGGCGGGGTGTTCGGCTCGCTGCTGTCCACCCCCATACTCAATCCGCCACAGTCTGCCATCCTCGGCATGCACACCATCCAGGAACGCCCCGTCGCCGAAAATGGCCAGGTGGTGATACGCCCCATGATGTATCTGGCATTGACCTATGATCACCGCTTGATAGACGGGCGTGATGCGGTGCAGTTTCTCGTCGCAGTCAAGGCGGCTTTGGAAGCACCGGATGGGCTTCTGTCGGCGAACGGATAAATGGAAACCCGGTAAATCATGACAGCTGAACCCAAAAAGCATCCCGCAGACCGCCCAACAGACAATCTGCTCGAAGTCAGCGACCTGCATTTCTCGTATGAAAACAATCCGGTGCTCAAGGGCGTCAATCTCGTCGTTCCGCGCGGCAAGATCGTGGCCATTCTGGGCGTGAGCGGGTGTGGCAAGACGACGCTGCTGCGGCAGATGGGAGGTCAGCTCCGCCCCGCAAGCGGCCGTGTGACGTTCAACGGCGAAGTGATTCATGAGCTGAGCAATAAAGCGCTCTACGCGATGCGGCGCAAGATGGGCATGATGTTCCAGGTCAGCGGCCTGTTCACCGACCTGTCGGTGTTCGACAACATCGCCTATCCCATGCGCGAGCATACCGATCTGCCGGAAGATGTGATTCAAGATCTGGTGCTGATGAAACTTCATGCCGTGGGGCTGCGCGGCGCCCACATGCTTCAGACCGGCGAACTGTCGGGCGGGATGGCGCGGCGGGTCGCGCTGGCGCGGGCGATTGCGCTTGATCCCTCACTGATCATGTACGACGAACCCTTTGCCGGACTTGACCCGATTTCGCTCAATACCGTTGCCAATCTGATCAGGCGTCTCAATGACACGCTCGGATTGACATCGGTTGTGGTGACGTATGACGTCTCGGAATCGCTCAAGGTTGCCGATTATGTCTACTTCATCCATGACGGGGTGGTGGTCGCCGAGGGGGATGCCGCCACGATGCAGGATGCGACCGATCCGTTCGTGCATCAGTTCGTTCATGCAGAACCCGACGGCCCCGTCGCGTTCCAGTACCCGAGCCAGCCATTCTCGGAGGAGTTAGGTCTCCCGTCAGCCCAGGCTTAGGCCGCACGCCCAT
>CAYGMS010000116.1:0-7042 GCA_964350905.1 uncultured Thiobacillus sp.
ATCGCATCATTAACGAAGTGCGCGGCATCAACCGTGTCGTCTATGACATCAGCGGCAAGCCGCCGGCTACGATTGAGTGGGAGTGACGGGGACTATTGACGGCTATTGAAAACCATCGAGAACTCAATCATCAACAGAAAACAGGTGGACTGACTTCAAAGAGGAATTTTGCCCAGTCTTCTTCTGATGATGACCTGTGACCTGCCCCCTATAGCCCGTACCACTCAATAGTTAGGGGGACGCTGAACAAGTCCACAACGTCATTCCGGCGAACGCCGGAATCCAGTCAGACCAGGCATCTGGACCCCGGCGTTCGCCGGGGTGACAACTTGTTCAGGGGTTACCTAACGAAGTCCGTCAAATTATGGAGCATGACGGACATGAAGAAGACCAGATACAGCGACGAACAGATCATCGATTTTTTCAAGCAAGCCGATGCCGGGATGCCGATCAAGGAGCTGTGCCGCAAAGGCGGCTTCAGCGACGCCACGTTCCGCATATCGGCGCCATTCTTCAGCAGGTCTTCCCGTTCAGCGCCGGTCTGGAAGTTTTCCTCGGCGTGGGAGCGCGCCGGTTTTCCAGTTTCGGTCAGCGCCAGCCGGTGCCTGGCGCAGCGCCGACTTTCACGGTCGGCGCGACGACGACGTCAGCGTGCCTTGATGCTGTATTCGTTACCACCGGAAAAGGTGATGTTGGCGTCGACGAAGTAGGCTGTTACGCCACCATCGAGCAGCATCACCGTGTCGTAGGCCTCGCCGGAGCGTGCGCCGGTCGGGCAAACGAAGACAATCGGCTTGCCCTTCGGCAACTCGCCCATCTTTTTCTCGATATCGCCAACGGGGATGTTGATGGCGCCGGGAATAGTGCCTTTCTTGAATTCCCGGTCGTCACGGACGTCAACGACGAGAATTTGTGCGGGGTTTTCCTTCATGATGCGCTCGAAAGAGGGAAGGCTGATGCTGCCTTTTTCCTTGCCCGGCTCGATGGCGATGTCGGCGGCCGAAGCCAGCGGGGCGAAGGCCAGCGCGACGGTGCATAGCACGATATTCAGAAATTTGCGGGTCATGTGCTTGATCTCCATGGGCTAATCGGTGAAGCGGGGAGGGCGGCGGCTGCCGCCCGCCCCGGGACATTTCTTATTTCGTGCCTTCGGTGGCGGCCTTCCAGGCCGGATAGCCCGCAGCATAGGTGCGCACCTTTTTGTAGCCGAGTGCCATCGCCTTCTTGGCCGACTTGTCGGACAGGTCGCAGGCGAAGCCCTGGCAGAAGAAGATGATTTCCTTCTGCTTGTCCTGCGGCAGCTTGTCGACTTCCTTGTCGAAGCTGGTGTCGGAGATGTTGATGGCGCCGGGAATGGTGCCATCGCTTTGGACGCGGCGGGCCGGCCGCGAGTCGATCAGCACGATGTCGGCCTTTTCGGCGATGATCTTCTGCATGAAGGCCGTGCTGACGGAAGCGGGTTCGCCCTTGGCTTCCCAGTCCGGGATGCCGGCTTCATAGACCTTGAGGTTCGTGTAACCAAGCTTCTCGGCCTTCAGCGCCGATTTCGCCGAGAGGTCGCAGGACGGGCCCTGGCAGTAGAAGATGACCTCGGCGCTCTTGTCGGCGGGCAGCATGGTCGGGGCCAACTTGTCGAACTGCGATTCGGGAATGCTGATGGCGCCCGGGATGTGGCCGATGTCGTAGCGGCGGGCAGCGGGACGCGAATCGACGATCATCGAAGCTTTCTCGTCACGCGGCAACGCGGCATGTCGGCTGATGTAGGCATAGTCGACGACGTGCTTGTAACGGACCAGTCCTTCTGCCGATTCGGCGGCCTTGGTATTCGCAGGGGCTGGCGGCGTCTGGGCACAGCCGGAAACAAGGGCTATGGAAGACACGATGGCGAACAGTTTGAGTTTCATCATTATTTAATCTCCTTGGAACATGGTGGTTAGAGTACGGTGAATCTTTCTGTGGATTCGTTGTATCGCACGAAGGCATACCAAATGGCCAGTAGCAGGCCGCCGACGATCAGCGTCCAGCCCCAGCCGGGTATCAGGTCGGGCCAGTAGGCTTGGTAGCCCACGGCGGTGATTTCGAAACTCTCGACGTTGTCGGGATCGAGCGAGGTCCAGCCCACTTTCTTGAACAATGCGCTGGCGACCGAGCCCATCCAGGCGAAGAAGAGCATCGCCACCCAAAGCTTGAGGTGGCCTTCACCCATGCGCCACAGCGAGCCCGAGGCGCAACCGCCGGCGAAAATCATGCCGATGCCGAAAACCAGGCCGCCGGCGAGCGAGCCGATCCAGAAGGTCGGGGGAATCGCGATATAGGAGTCAATCACTCCCTTCTCGAAGAGGAAGGCGGCGAGCGGGATGCCGATGGCGAGTGCGAGGATTACCGCCTTGGTCATGTCGCCCTCGCCGGTCATGAAGGGCTCACGGAAGGCGCGCGCGAAGCATAGCCGGGCGCGGTGCATGACGAAACCGATGCAGAAGCCGAGCAGCACGATGACGGCGCGCGTAACCAGCACGGTGTCCGACGAGCCGTACCAACCGGCGACCCAGAGCAGCATGCCGACAATGATGGCGAGTCCGATCAGCGGGAAGAGCCTTGTCAGGCCTTTCGGCAGATTGATGGTAGGCGGTGCCGTCATGCCCCACTCGATGTTTTCCAGCGTCCACAGCAGCAGCTTGAGGCCGATTACCGCGCCGACCAGCAGGCCAGCCCACATCACCCAGCCGGCAGGCGAGGAGTGCAGTACGGGGTTGAAGAAGCCACCGGTGGTGCAGCCGCCGGCGAGCGAGGCGCCGATGCCCATCAAGGTGCCGCCTATGGCGGCCCAGACCAGTTCAAGCTTGGGCGGACGGCTGGGCTGGAACTGCCGCGACATCAGCGCGGCGGCGAAGGCGCCGAGCAGCAGCATGATGTTCATCAACGACATGCGGTGGGTGAGGAAGCCCTCGTCGGGCTGCGGCACGCCGAGCAGCGGCGCGAGGCCGATCAGGTGGTTGATTTGGTCGCCCCAGTAGCGCACGCCGCCGAACACGCCCCAGAACAGGCCGTTGATCATCAGCGCGGCGACGATCATGACCAGCAGCATGGCGCCAACATAGGGCGACCATTCCTCGACAAAGATTTTTTCGTAATCGGCCTTGAAGCCGTCGATCCAGCTCACGTGCATGCCCTCCGGGTTTGGCAAAGGAGACAGACCCGCCGTGTGGCCGGCAGGCATGATGTGTGGTTACAGACGATCAACTGCAACTGGCGGGGCTTTCACCGTCCTTGGCGCCGCGCTGGAGGAAGAGTTTTACGTCTTCGAGCAATTCCTGCTCGGGCACGTCGGCAAATTTCGCGGCGGCCTTGTTGTCGGCCTTGATTTTGGCGCGATATTCCTTGCTGATGTACTGCTTCACGGTTTCCTTTCCCTTGGCGTGCTTGTCGGACTGGAAGTAGGCTGCCCACTCGGCCTTAGTCTTGACACTCGGATTGATCTGGCCGATCGGCGCGGTGGCGTGGCAGGAAGTGCAGATGCTGCGGTAATAGATGCGGCCGCGCTTCCAGTCTGCGTCGTAAGCGAAAACCGGTGCGGAGGAAAGAGTTGCCGCTGCAGCAAGGGAAAGGACGGTGGCGAGCTTCATGCAGTTTTCCTTGGCATGGGTTACGGGAATAGTCGAAAAGTCTAGGTGAGGTCGGCCTGGTGGGGAATACCCGGTTTCAGCCATGGCAATAATTGAAATCGATTAACCGCCCCGGTTTCGCCAGCATGCCCGGCCGCGCCGAGAGCCGGCGGGATGCCGGGTTCAGTCCAGCCCGCTGGGGTCGACACACAGGATCAGGCGAGCCAGTTCGGCCGCGCTGCTGGTGCCGGTCTTGTCCATGATGTGCTGGCGATGGACATGCACGGTGTTGTCGCTGATTGACAGTTCCCGGGCAATTTCCTTGTTGGACAGTCCGAGCGCGAGGCGACGGGCAACCTCCGTCTCGCGCGGGCTGAGGCGGGCGAGGATGTCGCGGGCCTGGTTGCAGCGCCGGCTGGCTTCATGGCGAACCAGGCTGAGGCAGACGGCGCGTTCGACCGCATCGAGCAGCTGCTGATCCTTGAAGGGCTTTTGCAGGAAGTCCGCCGCACCATCCTTCATGGCCTGCACCGCGAGATCGACATCGCCGTGACCGGTCATGAACACAATTGGCCAGGTGGAACCTGCGGCACTCAGCCGCCGTTGCAGTTCGAGCCCGCTGATGCGCGGCATGCGAATGTCGAGCACCAGGCAGCCGCCATCCGTGGTCAGGATCGGGTTGGCGGCAAGGAAAACTTCTGCCGATTCGTGTTCCACAGCCGTCCAGCCGGCGGATTCGAGCAGGAAGACGAGCGAGCGGCGGAAGGCGGCTTCGTCGTCGATGATGTGAATAACGGACGCAGGGGAGCTGGAAGTCATTGGCTGGCGGATGGAAGCGTGAATGAAAAGCGCAGGCCGGGGCCGTCGTCGCAACTTGTGGCTTCGAGCTGGCCGGCATGCGCCTCGACAATGTTCTTGCAGATGGACAGGCCGAGTCCCATGCCGTCGGGCTTGGTGGTGAAGAACGATTCGAATAGATGTCCCTGCATTTCCGCAGCCAGGCCCGTCCCGCGGTCTCGCACGGAAACCCGAACGCGCTCGCCCTCCGCCTCGAGCTCGATGTCGATCGCCTGGTCGGGGTTTCCTGCGGCCTGATGCACATCGCTGGCATTTTTGAGCAGGTTGAGCAGTACCTGCTGGACCTGCAGGCGATCGGCATGCACCGTACGGCGTTCCGGCGGCAGGCGGTTGGCGACGTTGACTTCCGGGGCGCGCGTCATCATGCCGCGAAACAGGGCGACGGCTTCGTCAGCCAGCAGCGCCATGTCGCAGTCCTCGCGTCGCCGCACGCGCTTGCGGGCGAAGTTGCGAATGCCTTCGAGAATGCCGGCGGCGCGCTCGGACTGGCTGGCGATTTCTTCGGCGGCCTGGGCAACGGCATCGTCCAAGAGCTTGCCGGCCTGAAGGCGGCGCGTCAGGCTGCGCGCGTAGTTGCCGATAGTTGCGAGCGGTTGGTTGAGTTCGTGCGCGAGTGTGCCCGAGAGCTGACCGAGAATGGAAAGGCGCGACAGATGGTCCATCTGCTGGCGATGCGCCTGCACGCTTTCCTCCAGTTCGTCGCGGGCCGCCAGCGCGGCCGAGAGTTCGCGCGTACGGCGCTGGACGATGGCCTCGACGCGCAGGGAATAGATGAGCCAGAGTGCCAGCAGGGCGACGATGAAAGCGGCGAGCGGCCAGTAGTGGCGGATTTGCACTTCCAGGCGGTGTTCGCGCAGAAAGTCGTAAGGGGCCACCTGCAATTCGCGCAGCATGGCATGCACGGGATGGTAGTCGGCCGGTACGCCCCAGCGCAGGACGCTTGCGGGACTGTCGAGCGATAGCAATGCAATCAGCACGGTATGCGCCAGCGCCCCTGGCGTTTGCGGCAGGGCCGCGAAGGCCCAGCCGGGATATGCGGGTGTCGAGCCGAGGCAAGGCGCGGCGGGGTCCTGCGGCGACAGCACGCGGTAGCGCCCTGGCGGCAGCCGACCCTGGCGCACCAGATGTTCAAGCAGGCAGAGCCGGAGGATTCCCGCGTCGGCCTCGCCGCGCTCAACGACATCGAGAACGCGCGACATCGGCAGACCGGCGAATATCGGTGTTATGTCCCCGCCCTCGGGGTCGATGCCGCGCCGCTTCAGCTCTGTCCAGACCGTCAGCCAACCGCTGAAGCCGTCCGAGAGGGTCGCGGCGATCCGCTTGCCGCGCAGATCGTCGAGAGTTTGCAGGTCGTGCCTTTCCGCGGGCACGATGACGGCCGAACCGACAGCGTGCTCCGAGTCCTGACCAGGTTCGAGTATCTGCGTTGCGATGCGAGTGATGCGATGGCGCGATTCGAGGACGACGTAGTGGCCCGGATTGGTAATGACGAAATCGAGTTCTCCGGCGGCGACGGCGGCTTCCAGCCCCTGCATGTCGAAATAGCGCAGGCTGAAGCGGTCAGCCGGGAGCTGGCGCTGCAGGGCTTCGCTGAGCGGCTGCCACTGAGCCTGGGCCGTTTCCGAACCCAGCCAGGCGAGGATGCCAATGCGCACTTCCGCGGCCCAGGCAGCCATGGGCAGAAAGATGAGTGCGACGAACAGACTGGCGACCTTGATGGCCGCCAGACGCCGATGGATTCTGTCTTGCATTTCGGGCGGATGGCAGGCGCAGGAACGAAAGCGATGGCCTTCCGAAACCGATGCGGACGAAAACAGTTTATTGGTGATGATCATTTCCGTCCTCCATTTTAAAGTTTGCCCTGCCGGCCACGCGCCGGTAGCAATTGCCTTCAGTTCATCGACTGAAAGCAGGCCTGTATTCCCCACGGCTTCAAAAGGTCCGCTGAGGTTGCCCCAAGTTCCGCGACTGAATTCGCCCAGAACCCGTAAGCGCCGCGCCGTGCCTTGATCTTCAATAGAGTGCCGTTATTGAGACGCTCACCTATTTGGAGATAAAGGGAGACAGGGCGATGGCGACTCTGGCACAGACGGTGCTTCCGTTCAAGCTTGAAACCACGGACGAACTGCTGACCGCGAATGCCGGGCGGGTATTGTTTGGCGAATTCGTGTGCAGACTCGGGCCCAATCGCTGGCTCGCGCAGGAGATGCCAAAATCCGGTAGTGGGCGCGGCCATGCAACATGCTTGGAGTTGATGCGCCTGCTTGTGCCTTTGCACCAGCATAACAACCACACGCTTGACCACGCGGAATGAGAGGCATGCACCTACTAAAAATGGATTCGCCATGTATCCCACACGGGGCAGGAATACTATCGCATCGCGTCTGAACTCAGGTTGAGGCTGTTCTGCCGCATGCCGGCCGATGTCTGGAGATGTATGATGTGCTGCCCAACACCCTTTACGAGTCTATGGCCGCAGTTGCAGTGATTGGTGGAGGCCCGGCCGGATTGATGGCGGCTGAAATGTTGGCGCAAGACGGTGTGCAGGTCGAGCTGTACGACTCCATGCCCTCGGTGGGACG
>CAYGMS010000117.1:0-7032 GCA_964350905.1 uncultured Thiobacillus sp.
CGTGTCATTGCCGGCCCCGCCATCCAGCGTGTCATTGCCGGCCCCGCCAATTAGGATGTCATCCCCACCGCGACCATCAATAACATCATCTCCCCCCAACCCATTGATAGTATCTCCAGTGTTAAACCCATAGATTTGATCACTGCCTTCAGTGCTGACCGGCGGAAGCTGTGCTTTCACTGCAGCGAAGTCCCAAACAGCCCCCCCAAAGAACTCAATGGCCTCCAGGCTGGTGGGGGATACTCCATCGTTAATGAAGTACCCGTTAACTACAAGCCGATCTCCGGTATCACGTATTTTGAGAATTAGGTTATCGAAACTTCTACTCAGTTCAATGTCACCAGGAGTTATTCCGTCGCCAAATCTCACCACATCTCTTTTTCCTGGCGAAGCATCCACTGCCATGATGGTGTCCTGCCCGGAGCCACGTCGAAAAAGGTAGACATCATTTCCTTCACCACCATCGAGCAGGTCGTTTCCAGCACCTCCGTCTAAAGTGTCGTTACCCTCTTGACCGTACAGGAAGTCGCCACCATCGTCCCCAAAGAGCTGATCGTCACCGCCACCCGCCCAGATAAAATCGTGACCGCCCTTACCGTGGATGGTTTCATTTAAGTCCTGCCCCAGTAGCCTGTCATTGCCTGATGTAGCAATCATTCCACGCAGCGCAAGAGAAGCCGTCGACACGACCTCCTCACCAAATCCTGCCAGCGCATCGAGAAATGTGGGGGCGTCAAACTCAACCATGTTATTGGTATAGGTTAGGTTGGCAAGAAACTCGGACAAATCCGCCAGCCCCTGTTCCCGATTGGCCAAGAGATTGGGGACAAAGAATGGCAGTATGCCTGTGAGGTCGCCAGTCACGGTTTGGGTTGCACTATTCCAAGAATAGTAAATCGCACGATAAATCTCTTTGTACCAAGTCTGTTCCATCAGTTGAGCGGCAATGCCACGAGAAAACTGAGCGAAAACGCTTGATATGACGGCTGCTTCACCCGACAGCGGGGTCGTCCCACTTCTTACGTTTATCCAGGTTTCTCCCACCAATGCTTCAAGCGCATAAATTTTTCTGGCGTCGCCTATATAAACCCCTCGGCTGCCAGGATCCATATTTTCAACACCCGTCCAGGCATAAATGATCTTTGTGATGAGGTCACTACGAATATTAGGATTAGTTTCTGCGGCAAATTGCTGGACAAGGTATTGCAGGGGACCACTAGGATCTGACGCCATAACTTGACGAAGGCTGGCGACGTTGCCCATGCCCTTTATTTCCGGCATCGCACGGATGGCTTCATTGAGTTCGAGGGGATCCACCTGCCGGGTGCTTGATTTGTTGACGCGCAACCAGATATCTTCCGTTTGGCCTATGCTGCCATCAGTCTTCTGGAAACTACCTTGTTGTAGATGTAAGTTGCCGTGGCTGTCTGTGGTCGCAGTTTCACTGTAGGTGACCCCGATTGACTGAATGCCAACCTCTGCAATTGTCTTGAGTTCGCCGCTGTCAGTCAGTCCATCGCTATTGGTGTCCTGCCAGACCTTGAGACTATTCCAGGCGCTGTCCCGACTATCGAGTTGGCCATCGAGGTTGTCATCAAGATCGACTAATGCTGCATAGCCATGGGCGGCGGTTTGTCCACTCTTGAGAAGGGTGTAGTTGCCAAATAATTCAGTGCCATCGTCGATTTTGTCATTGGCATTTAGGTCGCGCACAAGCAAGCCATCGCCTGGGGATATCCAACTAGTACGCTCGGCAAAGCCATTACCGTCATAGTCGAAGAAGGCGCCCTCGCCAATGCCTCGCGTCGGGAATCCGTTACCATCCAAGTCAATAACTATAGGATCTATAGATCGCTTTGAGTCTGCAAAGGCCTTGGCTAGATCTGACTGATCTGGATCGTCGGGGTCGTTTTCCTCTTTAAGTTCAAGGCCGAAATCGCCCGATGTGAAGTTTTCAATGACGAGTGGGTCGTTCACCTCGAGAGTGAGGCCGTTGAGGATATAAATATTCCCTAGGGCATCCTTGTAGGCTCTTTCACCTTTGTGACGGGTAGCGAGAATGAGTTGCTTGCCGTGGAGATAAACCACGCCCTTGCCATCACTGTCGCGAATCACATCGCCATCATCAGCGTAGTAAGTGTCAAAACCGCTACCACCGTCGAGGATGTCTCCTGCCGCGCCATCGTTGCCGTATAGGGTATCGTTCCCTTTCCCACCAATCAGGACATCGATGCCTGTTCCGCCTGTGAGTATATCGTCGCCATCGCCCCCATATAGCACATCGTCGCCACCCAAACCATCGAGATTGTCGTTGCCGCCCTCTCCAAACAGCAGGTCGTTGCTGGGGACGGGTGTGAAGGGGGGCTGATTAGTAAGGTTTTTGCCTTGGAGGGTATCGTTACCACCCACTCCCATGACGGAGCCATCTTCTCCAACTAAGATTTCTCCATTGATCGAGATATTGATACCTTTGTTGGTGACGTATTCCGCTATCAAATACTCACGTGCGGGTTGGAGGGATTGGATGAGCGTGTCAACTTGATTGGGTTGCGAACTCAGGTGGTAATCGTTGTTGGCTGCTGCAATTTGAGCACCGTAGGTGGATTCGTAGGCATCGATTTCTACCTTGTGCTCGGTGTACATGCGGAAGACCTGCTTGGCTTCTTGATCACTTATCGATGTAGGGTTGTCGTAAAGCCCGAAAAGTTCGGATTCGTAGTAGCGGCGCTTGGCAATGCCGCCGAGTTTGTCGCCGTTGGAGTTGTAACGAATCTCGTACCAGGCTTCGGCGCGGTTGCCGCTTATCAGGGCATTTTTGAGGCCATTAGCCAATAGCGCGGTGGCGTTGTTCCAGGCGAGGGAAACGAGGATGGCGCGTTCGGGTGACTCAGGTATTCCTGTAAACCAGTTGTTAACCTTCGTCTCGTAACTCGGGATCAGCTCGTCAAACACGCCCCGGATTTCTGTGTCATTGAGGAACTGAAAACTGGATCGGGTGCGGTTGGCTGCGAGGATACGCGTGTCGGCATAGTGTCGACTCATCACCTCGTTTAGCGCAGCATTCAAGGCCACATTGCTGGCATGGCTTGCATTGACAATAGCCTGAAACTCATCGCGATATGCCTGTTCAACCGCAGACAGTGGCGTCTTCGGATCCGAGGGAAGGATTTTGAACCCCCGCAACACCGCATCCATATTGGCTTTGAGGTTGAACCCGATGCCGATGGTAGGGATACCCTTGGAATCCAGATAAGCGGTCTCTTTGGGATCGCCAGTTTCCTCGACGTTCAGTAGCACCTGATAACGCAAATCCGCATATGCCTCAGTATTCAAAGTACGATAAGTCAACATGCTAGTTCCCCTTATTGGCCAAGATATTCAAAAACACAGACGGTTATGCTGCCTTTCTCTCCGGTTTCAGGCACAGAGAAAGGCTCCTCAACCACAACTTGGTTGCGCCCCTTAGATTGATTGGTCAAGTAGACGTTACCGTCATGGATGAACACGTCATCCACGCTGTATCCGTAACGCCTATCAATTTTGCGGGTGTGTTCGTTAACGACATAAAAATATCTCCCCCCCTCCGCCAAGATTGCGCCCACTGAATCGGTAATCTCGGTTATCCGCCCAAAGTCGATACGGGCGAGAAGCACGGGCGCGTCATCCTTGGACAACCTGATTCTTGTCTGCTTCATGACCACTTCCCCTCGGTCAAGGCGGCTCATGAGTTCCTGGTCACGCAACCGCCGTTCCTCCTCGCTTCTCGACAAAGACGGAATCTCCTTTATCAATGCCAGATTGGACTTGGGGTCAATCTGCTCCCATAGGGGATGTCTCAATTTCTTTATAGCCGGGTTAAATTCCGTGATGGCCGGGATGCGTCCGTATTTATCAAGAACAGGGCGGGGCTGGCTGTTCAGGCTGTTCAAATAAGCTCGGCATACTGGATACCCTTCACCGCTGATATTGTCACCCTTGCCAACTTCCCAAGACTTGTGCCGCCAGTGCTCGCCGAATCTGCCATAAAGCTCTGCGATGCGGTTGCGGTATCTACGCTTGAGGCATTGATGTTGGGCGCATCGGTTTGCTTCGTCTTGGCTTACGGCTGCGGAAGATCGACACAAGTCAAAGCCGTCTCGTTCAGCTTTAGCTTGGTAACGCACTTCCAAACAGCTTTCACGGCTTTTGAGCCACTCGTGCTGTTTCAAACGGATACGTGCAGCGTGTTGCGGCTGCTTGAGTACTCGGCGATAGACTTTTGCCAATGCCCCATCGAGTTCCTTAACCTCCTCATGACTGCAGATGAGCTTCTCGACCTTGGTCTTTGCCTTGCCGCAATCAAAACTCGCCGCCTGCGCCGACAAGCTCAACAGCATCCCTACAAGCATCATCCCCGTAGTCAATTTCATAAAAACAAATGGGGTCAGACACCATTTACGCACCCTAAGCTCGGACATTCCAAACGCCGCACGTAGCGTTACCCACACGCGAACCGCACGATTTTGATTCATTGATTGACGCACGAAATCCCCCATCATATTTATGGTTTCTGAGTGTTGCGCTCAGATTTTTTCGGACTGTGTATGGGCCGTTTCTGTTTGTCTATACAACTTTAGTTGTAGATGGAGCAACCAATTGAATCAGCTAATCATTTAGTTTTATTTCTGGTTTTTATCTGCATTTTGTGGGCTTTTTGCTAGGGCCTCCCGCGCGGCGATTAAGGTCCGCATGCAGTCTGGCGCCATATTCCCGATGCAAATAGCCAGTGCATCATATTCCGTGACGAAGCCAGATCCGATCCTATTACATCGTCAGCCACAGTCGCCTGGAGATTTCAGGCTCCTGCTTTGCAGGTACTGACGGGGGTGTGTAGGTTTGCGAATTGCAGATGCGGCCGGTAAGTGTTGCTGAGCCGATGCCTCGGGCGCCCACTGAGACGGTTTCGTCGGGATCGAAACTCGTATTGGATCATTTCGCAAGCGGCCGCTTTTCTTGTTAGGCTGAAAAGCCCTTTGGTGGTCTGTTTTGACCGAGTGACTATCCGTTTAAATGATGACCCGATGGCTTGCACTGGAAATGCTATTCCTTCCTTGAACTCAATGTTCTTGGAAAGAAAGTCGGCGTCTTGGGCGCCTTCAGCCGATAAAGCTGAGCAGGCCGACTAGCCCCCGTTTTCACACCATCGGCCTCTTCCACCAACCCAGCAGACAGCACCCGGGTTCTAAATCCGCTCTTGTCCACCGGCCGTCCCAACACCACCGCAAACACATGCTGCAACTCACTGAGCGTGAACGTGTCTGGCAGCAGATAGGCCGGCAGCGAAGTGTATTCCGCCTTGCCACGCAGCCGGGAGATGGCCGTTTCAAGAATAGTGTTGTGATCGAAGGCCAGCTTGTGTCCTGCCCCCTCTGCATTGACCGGAAACCAACCAATACCTGTTGTCTGGTTGCCTGAGTCGAGCTTGACCGCTTCATGCGGCAACATCGCAAAATAGACATGGGTCGCCGTCCAGCCACGCGGATCGCGTTTTGCACTCCCCCAACTTCCCAGCTGTTCCAGATAAGGGCTCTTCACGCCCGTCTTTTCCTGCAGCTTGTGCAAGGCACAGGCTTCCAGATCCTTGTCGCGCTCGATATCAACATAGCCTCCAGGTAACGCCCACATACCGGGATACGGCTCGGTATCACCAGTGGGCCGCTTCACCAGCAGGACATGAAGCTGATCGTCAATGACCGTGAAGATCACCACATCTACCGTGGTGAAAGGACGCGTGAACGCCTTGGCTGAATGCGGGCTTTTAGGCATGGGCAATTATTTTCCGATTGCGAGTTGACATTCTAACAGCTTAGTTCTACTGTACAACTTACTAAGTTGTTATATGCAACTATGTCAAGGAGAAGATCATGTTAGGGATTGCATTCATTAAAGCTCAGCCAACAACCTACTTGCTCCAGTACCGTGGTGGCAAGGTCGTGCGCGAAGGCGCGGGGTTGTCCTTCTTCTACTACAGACCCACAACCACGGTGTCAGCGGTTCCGGTGGGCAGCCAGGACGAGCCGTTCATCTTTGAACTGGTGACGCACGATTTCCAGTCCGTGACGATTCAGGGGCAGGTCGCCTACCGGGTCTCCGATCCCCGTAAGGCATCCTCAATGCTCGACTTTGCCTTACGGGCGGATGGGCGCACCTATGTGTCGAACGATTACCAGAAGCTGCCGGAGCGGGTGTTGTCTATCGCAGAGGTGCTGATCCAGCAGGCGGTGAAGAACATGCCCATCAGGGAAGCGTTACGCGCATCGGAAATCATCGCCACCCAGGCAGCCAGCCAACTCAGCGCCCACACTGAAGTGGTGGCCCTCGGCCTCGAGGTCCTGGGGGTTTCCGTGCTGGCCATCAAGCCCACGCCCGAAACGGCACGGGCGTTGGAAGCCGAGGCGCGTGAAACCATACTCCGTACGGCCGACGAAGCCATCTTCTCCCGGCGCAATGCGGCGGTGGAGCAGGAACGCGCTATCCGTGAGAGCGAAATGGATACCGAGGTGGCAGTCGAGTTGAAGAAGCGGCTGATCCGGGAGACCCAGATGGAAGCGGAAGCCTCGGTCAAGCAGAAGAAGCACGAATTGGAGCGCGCCGACATGGAATCGAGCATCACGCTGGAGGAGCGCCGCAAGGACCTGGTGGAGGGGCAGACCCAGAACAGTCGCACCCTTGCCGAGGCCGAGGCCTATCGCGTTGGCGCCGTCATGAAGGCACTCGAGTCAGCTGATCCCCGGACCGTTCAGGCGCTTGTTGCCGTCGGCATGCAGCCAGGCCAGCTCATTGCCCAGGCATTCGGTGGCATTGCCGAGCGCGCCGAGCGCATCGGCAGTCTCAACGTGTCGCCCGAGTTGTTGCAGTCGCTGCTCGACTCCAATCTTCCAGAGGTGGATCGTGGACGCCGCAGCTGATCGCAAGGTGGTATTGGTGACGCGCCGTACCCGGCTCGAGGAGCTGGTGGCGCGTTACCACACCCTTGCGTAGGCCCGGTTCTAC
>CAYGMS010000118.1:0-7010 GCA_964350905.1 uncultured Thiobacillus sp.
TCTCGATCATGGGTCCATCCGGCTCCGGCAAATCCACTCTGCTCAATGTCGTGGGACTGCTCGACCGCCCCAACAGTGGCCGCTACGAGCTCGACGGCACCGATGTCACTGCGCTGTCCGAAACCGAACAGGCACGCGTGCGACGCGAGAAGATCGGCTTCGTGTTCCAGTCGTTTCACCTGATCCCGCGCCTGACCGCGGCCGAAAACGTGGAGTTGCCCTTGATCCTTGAAGGCATCGCGCCGGCCGAACGCAGAATCCAGGTTGATGCCACGCTCGACGCCTTCGAGCTGCGCGACCGTGCCCACCATCGTCCCGCCGAGTTGTCCGGCGGCCAGCGCCAGCGCGTGGCGATTGCGCGCGCCACCATTCTCAAGCCCACCGCGCTCTTGGCAGACGAACCCACCGGCAACCTCGACCACCGCACCGGCGCCGAAGTCGTGGCCTTGCTGGAAGCGCTCAACCACTCAGGCACCACGCTGATTGTCGTCACGCACGACCGCGAACTGGGTGCACGCGCACGCCGTTACATTGCGATGCGCGATGGCGAGATCGTGGGTGACGAAACATGAGTTGGGCATCTGGCCTTCGACAAGCTCAGGCCGAACGATGGACTGCTCTGATTCATGCACGGTCAACAAGATGAACCTGCGCGACACCCTCACCCTCTCCTTCACCACGGTGGTGAGCTATCGCGCCCGCTCCGTATTGATCGTGCTGGCGATGGCGCTGGGGGTGGCGGCGGTGGTGGTGCTCACGGCACTGGGCGACGGCGCACGCAACTATGTGGTGGGACAGTTTTCATCGCTCGGCACCAATCTCATCATCGTGTTGCCGGGGCGCTCCGAAACTTCGGGCGGACTGGTCGGTGCAGCGCTCGGCCAGACACCACGCGACCTGACACTGGAAGACGCCCGCTTCGTCAGCCATCTGCCGCAGGTTCGCCGCCTGGCGCCGCTTAACGTCGGTGTGGCCGAGCTCACCTCGGGCGGCAAACTGCGTGAAGTCACCGTGATGGGCAGCACGGCCGAGTTGCTGTCGATCCGCCACATGAAACTGTCGCAGGGCAGCTTTCTCGCCCACGGCTCCGAGCGCAGCGCGCAAATCGTACTGGGCAGCGAACTGGCGCACGAATTCTTTCCCGACGGCAACGTGATCGGCCAACGTATCCGGCTGGGCGACAGCCGCTTCATGGTGTCGGGTGTTCTTGCCCCACAAGGCGAATCGATGGGTTTCAATTCCGATGAAATCGTCATCATCCCGGTCGAGTATGCGCAGGAACTGTTCAACACCTCCACGCTGTTCCGCATCCTGGTCGAGGCACGCAGCCGCAACACGATCGAGTCGGCCAAGTCGGCCATCCAGCACACGCTCAAGCTGCGCCACGATGGCGAAGACGATGTCACGGTCATCACCCAGGACGCTGTGCTCGCCACTTTCGACCGCATCCTGCGTGCACTGACGCTGGGCGTGTCAGGCATCGCCGCGATCAGCCTGGCGGTGGCCGGGATACTGGTGATGAACGTGATGCTGGTAGCGGTGGCACAGCGCACGTCGGAGATCGGGCTGCTGAAAGCCGTGGGTGCCACCGCCGCCGATATCCGTCACCTGTTCTTTGCCGAAGCCTTGTGGCTGTCGCTGGCCGGCGGCGCCATCGGCTTTGCGCTGGGGCATCTGGGTGCCTGGCTGATCCGCCTCGCCTACCCGGACCTGCCTGCCTGGCCGCCGGCGTGGGCCAGTGTCGCCGGCGTGGCCACGGCACTCATTACCGGCATCCTCGCCAGCCTGCTGCCCGCCTCGCGTGCAGCCAGGCTCGATCCCGTGCTTGCGTTGAGCGGAAAATGAAGATGGGGAAAATCTTCATCCGCGAAGGGCGCGAAGAAACGCGAAGGAAAACATGCGAGACGGATGAGAGCAGCGTTATCCGCCCTGCGCAAACTGCATTTGCTTTTCTTCGCGTTTCCTTCGCGCCCTTCGCGGACAAAACAGGTTTTCAGAATGCGTTTCTCTGACACCCTCCGCTTCGCCCTGCACGCGCTCACGGCCCACCGCTTGCGCACCTTCTTGTCCGCGCTCGGCGTCGGCGTCGGCATTGCCGCCGTGATCCTGCTCACCTCCATCGGCGACGGCATCCACCGTTTCGTGCTGTCCGAATTCACCCAATTCGGCACCAACATCATCTCCGTCACGCCGGGCAAGGTCAGCACACGCGGCTCCTCGGTTGGCTCCATCAGCAGCGCGCGCTTGCTGACGGTGGACGATGCGCTGGCCCTGCAAACCTCGCGCTATGCGCAATACACCAATGCCGGCGTGATGGGCAACGCGGAAGTGCGCGCCCAGGGCCGCAGCCGGCGTGTGACGGTGTATGGCGAAGGCCCGGACTTTTCCCGCGCCTTCAATATGCAGGTCGCGGTCGGACAGTTCCTGCCTGCCGACGATCCGCGTAATCCGCGCGCCTACGCCGTGCTGGGCGCCAAGGTGCGCACCGAACTGTTCGGCAGCGCCAATCCGCTCGGTGCCACGCTGCAGGTCGGCACCTCGCGATTCCGGATCATTGGCGTCATGGCGCCCAAAGGCCAGGTGCTGGGATTCGACCTCGACGACACCGTCTACATCCCCACCACCCGCGCGCTGGAAGTGTTCAACCGCGAAGGGGTGATGGAAATCCACATCGCCTACCGGCCCGGCTCGCCGCTGCCTGCCGTGATCGAGGATGCCAAACGTATTCTGATCGCACGCCACGGCCGCGAAGATTTCACCCTGACACCGCAACAGCAGATGCTGGACACGCTCACCACCGTGCTCGACGTGCTGACCTTTGCCGTCGCCGCGCTCGGCGGCATCTCCCTGCTGGTGGGTGCGGTCGGCATGGTCACGCTGATGCACATTGCCGTGGCCGAGCGCGTCGCCGAAATCGGCCTGCTCACTGCGATGGGCACCACACGGGCGCAGATTCGCACCCTGTTTCTGATGGAATCCACCGTGCTCTCCACCCTGGGCGGGCTCGGCGGACTGGCCGTCGGCGCCGGCATCGCCGGGCTGCTGAAAGTCACGGTAAGCGGCCTGCCCGTCAACACACCGTGGGATTACGCCCTCGGCGCACTGCTGGTATCGATGCTGATCGGGCTGGCAGCGGGGGTGGTTCCCGCCATGCGTGCCGCCCGGCTGAACCCGGTGGAGGCGTTGCGCGACGAATAAGCCGTACTATTGATTCGGCCTGATTTATTCGCGAGTTCGTTCGTGCTGAGCCTGTCGAAGCACAGCCCTTCGACAGGCTCAGGGCGAACGGTAGTCATGTTTAATTCGTGCCGCCTCAATAAAAACACCGCATTCGGCGCAAAGTCATCATGAGGCTGTCAGATTCGCGACTCCGGGCTAGAATAAAGGACAGTCTTATCCTGAAAGGGTCGCCATGACCACCACGCTCCACCCACAAGAGGCAGGCCGTGGTTCCAAAGACGCGGAGTCGTCAAGAACCACGCTCACCATCGACGGCAACGAAGCCGTTGCCCGCATGGCCTATCTAAGCAATGAGGTCATTGCGATTTATCCCATCACGCCGGCGTCCAACATGGGCGAGTGGGCGGACGAATGGGCCTCGCAGGGCAAGCTCAACCTGTGGGGCGCGGTGCCCAAAATCATCGAGATGCAGTCGGAAGCCGGTGCGGCCGGCGTGCTGCATGGGGCGCTGACCACAGGCGCACTGGCCACCAGTTTCACCGCCAGCCAGGGACTGCTGCTGTTCATTCCCAATCTGTACAAGATCGCCGGCGAACTGACGCCCTTCGTGCTGCACGTGGCGGCACGCACGCTGGCGACGCATGCGCTGTCGATCTTTGGCGATCATTCCGACGTGATGGCCTGTCGCGCCACCGGTTGCGCGCTGCTTGCATCCAACTCGCCACAGGAGGCGCAGGACCTCGCGCTGATCGCGCAGGCGGCGACGCTGGAAGGACGCATACCGGTGATCCATTTCTTCGACGGTTTTCGCACCTCGCATGAAGTGGCGAAGATTGTCGCGGTGGAAGCGGACACCGTGCGCGCCATGCTCGATGCCGACCCCATCGCCGCGCACCGCGTACGCGCGCTCTCGCCCGAGCATCCGGTGCTGCGTGGCACCTCGCAAAATCCGGACGTGTTCTTCCAGTCGCGTGAGCGCATCAATCCGTTCTATGACGCGTTTCCGCAGATCGTGCAGACGGCGATGGACCGTTTCGGCGAACTCACCGGGCGCCACTATCACCTGTATGACTATGTCGGCGCATTGGATGCCGAGCGCGTGATCGTGCTGATGGGATCCGGTGCCGAAACCGTGCATGAAACCGTGGACCACCTGCTGGCCCATGACGAAAAAGTGGGCGTACTGAAGGTGCGGCTGTATCGGCCACTTGCTGCCGATGCCTTGCTATCCGCCCTGCCGATCAGTGCAAAAGCCATCGCCGTGCTCGATCGCAGCAAGGAACCGGGCGCCGATGGCGAGCCGCTCTACAAGGACGTGGTGACCGCGCTGGCGCAGGCGGCGGCAGACGGCGTGCGCAACATGCCACGCGTCATCGGTGGCCGCTATGGCCTCGCCAGCAAGGAGTTCACCCCCGGCATGGTCAAGGCCGTATTCGATGAACTGGCCGAGCCTGCGCCCAGGCGAGAGTTCACCATCGGCATCCACGACGACCTTACCCACCTGTCACTGCCGTGGGATGCGACCTACCGTACCGATGCTGCGCACAAGCTGCAGCATGCCGTGTTCTGGGGGCTGGGCGCCGACGGCACGGTGTCGGCCAACAAGAATTCGATCAAGATCGTCGGCGAAACCACCGACCTGCAGGCGCAGGGTTACTTCGTCTACGACTCGAAGAAGTCGGGGGCTGTCACGGTGTCGCACCTGCGCTTTGGCCCGGCACCGATTCGCTCGACTTATCTGGTGGAAGCGGGCATGGCCGGCTTTGTCGCCTGTCATCAACCGGTGTTCGTCGAGCGCTACGACCTGCTGGAACACGCCAAACAGGACGGCGTCTTTTTGCTCAACACCCCGGCAGCGCCCGATCAGGTCTGGGCCACGCTGCCGGAAACCATGCGCCAGCAGATTCGCGACAAGCGCCTGCAGGTCTGGGCCATCGACGCCTATGCAGTGGCGGCCGAAGCCGGCATGGGGCGCCGCATCAACACCATCATGCAGACCTGCTTTTTCGCCATCTCCGGCATCCTGCCGAAGGACGAGGCGATCGCTGCCATCAAGCAGGCGGTCGAGAAGACCTATGGCAGGAAGAGCAAGCGCCTGGTGGAACTGAACTACCGCGCCATCGACACCACACTGGCCAAGCTGTATCAGCTTGCCATTCCGGAAGAAGACGACAAGAAGTCACCAGCGCTCGCTGCTGTCGGAACGGATGCAACACTCGACATTCCCGACTTCGTGCGCGATCTCACCCTGCCGATCTATCAGGGCAAGGGCGATCAACTGCCGGTATCGGTCTTCCCCGTGGACGGCACCTATCCGCTCGGCACCGCGCAATATGAGAAGCGCAACATCGCGCTGGAAATTCCGGAATGGGATGCGGACCTGTGCACCCAGTGCGGCAAGTGCGTGCTGGTCTGCCCGCACACCGCCATCCGTGCACGCGCCTTCGATAGCGCGGTGGTGAAAGATGCGCCGCCAAGCTTCAAGCACGTTCCGGCACGCAGCAAGGATTTTCCGGTCGGCACCCACATCAGCTACCAGGTGGCGCCGGAAGATTGCACCGGCTGCGGCGATTGTGTCGAGGCCTGCCCGATTCACGACAAATCCAACGTCAGCCGGCGCGCGGTGAACATGGCGCCGGTTGGCCCGCTGCGCGACCAGGAGCGCGACAACTTCGCCTACTTCCTGCGCCTGCCCGAGTTCGACCGCAGCAAGATCAAGCACGGCACCATCCCCGGCGCCATGCTGCTCGATCCGCTGTTCGAGTTTTCCGGCGCCTGTGCCGGCTGCGGTGAAACGCCTTATATCCGCCTTGCCACCCAGTTGTTCGGTGACCGCATGCTGATCGCCAACGCCACCGGTTGCTCGTCGATCTACGGCGGCAACCTGCCGAGCACACCCTACACCGTCAACGGTGCCGGGCGCGGTCCCGCCTGGAGCAATTCGCTGTTCGAGGACAACGCCGAGTTCGGCCTCGGCATGCGTCTTTCCGCCGACCAGCTGATGGGTTACGCGCAGCAACTGGTGAAGGAGCTGGCCAGCGAGATCGGCGGCGATCTGGCCGAGGCACTGCTCGGTGCCGACCAGCGTGAGGAGGCCGCACTGGTTGAACAGCGTCAGCGCGTCGCGCTGCTGCTCGACAAGCTGACCCGCTCCAGCCATCCGCGCGCCAAGGAACTCGCCAGCGTGGCTGAATGGCTGATCCGCCGTTCGGTGTGGATCATCGGCGGCGATGGCTGGGCCTACGACATCGGCTACGGCGGACTCGACCACGTGCTGGCCCTGCCCTACGACGTCAACATCCTGGTGCTCGATACCGAGGTGTATTCCAACACCGGCGGCCAGACCTCCAAGGCCACGCCGATCGGTGCGGTGGCCAAATTCTCGGCCGGCGGCAAGGCCACGGTAAAGAAGGATCTGGCCCGACTGGCGAGCAACTACGACCATGTCTACGTCGCCACCGTGGCCTATGGCGCCAAGGACACGCAGACCCTGCGCGTGTTCCACGAGGCCGAGTCCTATCCCGGCCCCTCGCTCATCGTCGCCTATAGCCCCTGCATCGCCCACGGCTACGACATGCTCTACAACCAGCGCCAGCAGGACATGGCGGTGAAGAGCGGACACTGGCCGCTGTTCCGTTACGACCCGCGGCTGAAGGACGCCGGCAGCCATCCCTTCAAGCTCGACTCCGCCGCGCCCAGCCAGCCGATCAAGGCCTTCATGGAATCGGAAACCCGTTTCGCCATGCTCGCGCGCAGCCATCCCGAAGCCGCACAACGCTTCATGGAAGCCGCGCAGCAGGGAGCCGATCAACGTTTCAAGGTGTATCAGG
>CAYGMS010000119.1:0-7004 GCA_964350905.1 uncultured Thiobacillus sp.
GAGGCACCCTTGTTGCTACCGAATTACTCTCGCTGGTGGGACTCACTTCCAGTCGATAATCACAGGAACTTTAGCTGCAGATTTGTAATGAAGAGCGGCAATTCAAGGGGCAGCCCACTCCAATGATTGGGCATTGTGATCAGCCGATGATGTTTTCCTTGAATCGCTGCTGTGAAATCTCGGTCTTGTCGGGATTGTCGTTTGTAATACTTGAGAATGATGTGCTCGCCCAGCCCCGGCGTGATCAACAACAAGGCGCGATAGGCGCGGCGGTCTTTTTCTGTGGATTCGACACCGATCGCCTGAAAACGCCTGGGTGCGTCAGTCTGCGTCCACCAGCAACACATCGCAATTCGCAGCCTGCGTCACATCCTTGCTCACGCTGCCGAGCAAGTACGCTTCCAGCCCGCCCTGACCATGCCGACCCAGCACAATCAAATCCGCGTTGCAGTGGGTGGCGTGCTGCAAAATCATGACGGGTGGATAACCGACCCCTATCTGGCCTTCTGTTGCGTAGGGCAGGTCTGATTGCAAATTGGCCATCAAATTCCCGGCAATGGTACGCATGCTCTCATTCGCCTGTTCGTCCTGATCCTGCGGCGCCAGCACGTGCAGCACCTGCACCGGTTCGTCACCGGCCATCTGTTTGGCCCAGTTGCAGACAGCTTGGGTATGCGGGAAGAAATCGACCGCCGCAAGTACCTGGCAATAGGGCCCGAGGGGCACATGACGCACGACGAGCACCGGACGCTTGCAAACACGTAGCAGGCGCCAGGCGGTGGAGCCTAACATCAGGCTCAGCACGGAATCCTCGCCACGCACGCCCGCCACCACCAGGTCGGCAGCGACTTCGTTGACATATTCTCCGATGCGGGTATGCGCGCGGCCGACACGCTGCACAATGTGGACATGGACGTTGCAACGCTCAAGCACGCGTCCGGCTGTGGCATTGAGCCGACTGCGGGCGGCAGCGAGTCTGGCGTCGCCGTTGGCGGCAGGCTCGACAGCCTGACCGGGATACAGCGCCAGGGGGGACAACACATGCAGCAGGTGCAGTTCTGCGCCATGTTGTCGGGCGAGCAGGGCTGCGCGGGTGACAGCAGCATTGGCGGGCACGGAAAAGTCAGTGGCGACGACGATGCGGGTCAAGTTTTGCATAACGCTCCTTCTGAAAAGGTCCTGAATGGTCCACCATACAGACAGGGATAAAACCGAATAGTTACCTAGCCTGCTTTTTTCTTTAACCATACAAGCGGCCGTTCAGCTATGGGTCCAGACTGTGTAAAAACGTCGCGGCAAGTCAATTTTGCGTCTTTTCCGGGGTCGACTGACCCTTCCCTGGGTGGCGAACGTCGAATATGGCGCGTTTTGGAAGGCTTGTTTTTTCCACTCCAGAATTTCGATACGTTTTTACACAGCCTGGGCCGGCGGGAGTTAACCGGTGGAGTCTGGCATTCCTCCATAGTTAAATCGAGGCGGCAAAGATCTCACAGTTTCGGAATGTGCATTGTCCTGCTGATCATTAACGAGCCGGAAACCGCGAACATCAGCACGAGCGGGTGGAGTTGCCAAGGACCGATGTGGGTCATCCCAAACCAGAGATGGTTTCCGATCGCACCGTTCACGGCGGCGATGGCGATGACGATGACGAGCAACAATGAGCTGGGGATCGGCGTACCCTCGAAATACTTTACCTTGTCGCTGCCTTGCGCCAGGGTTTCGGCGGTGATGTTGTAGCGGGCAAGTCGGCTCACACCACAGGCAACGAAGTAGATCAGAATCGCACGATCCCAGAGACCATCCATGCCGGCTCCATAGGCGATGATTGCCGGCGCAACGCCAAAGGAGATCACATCGGCCAGGGAATCCAACTCTCGCCCCATCGACGAGGTTTTCTGACGCCAACGCGCGACGCGGCCATCGAATACATCAAATACAAACGCCAGCAGAATCAGGGCACAGGCAAGCAACAGGTGCCGCACGTCCTGGCTCTGCAAATAGCTCATCACGGCGAGCAGCGCACTGACACCGCAGGCTGCATTCCCCAACGTAAACCAGTCAGCTAGATGGAAGCTGCGGATCATCGAGAGATGCTTAGCTTGTTTCATGGCGAGGGACCCTCAGCAGACCTATTGGCCCAGGTAATATACGCGAGGTCTGGGGCATGGATTTAACTTTGACCCCTTTCACAGCCGAGGCAGACGTTGGGATGCCAAACTGCAAGAGTCCGCTCAGGGTCGACAAACATCTGTTGCCCATCCAAAAAGCTGACGGTGCAGCCAATGGCGCTTGTCGGTGCTGCGCTATGGCAGTGGCCGGCCAGGGGCGGTCATCCAGAGTCGGCGGAAATGACATCGTTGAACGGCGGCTCTCACATCACAAGGTTGACCTTCGCTACCCGCTTCGTGATTGCACCGATAGCTTGACCACGGCTTTGCCCGAGCACGCTGCGCCGACTGCAGCCACGACTTCCTGGTTGCCTATTCCTGCAAGGGCCGTGGCGTCTGCCCTTCGTGTACTACGCGCCGCATGGTCGAGACCGCCGCCCACCTTGCCGACCACGTCATCCCGCGCCTGCCGGTTCGGCAATGGGTACTCTCGGTGCCCAAACGGCTGCGCTACCTCATGCGGGCCGACCCCGCCGTCCAGAACCTACCTCTACACAATTTCTCGGCAATGGTTACCCGTAGGGCAACACTGGCAGGTTTGCATACGAGTCATCATTCCGTCTCTTTCGTGTCTTCCTCATCCTTGCCGGCTTCATCCTGGCCAGCTTCATCCTTACTGCCCCCACCTTCAAGGCCAAGGGCTTCTTCAGCGGTTTTCTTGGCGCTGTCGATCGCCTCCTGAGCGGATTTTTTCGCCAGATCGCTGGCGTCCTGGGTGGCTTGTTCACAACCGGTCAGCGGGAGCGCGATGATCAGCGCGGTCAACAATACTGTCTTGTTCACGGAATCAATCTCCATTGAGGGAATGTAAAATGGTTCATTGCCACGACATAAACGCGACAGACTACGGGTTCACTTCTAAAGTTTCAATATGTCTCTTGTGGGTCGTGAGCACGCATTCGCCGTATTGGAATGCAGCCGTTCGGCGTGAATTCCTCATCTGTGACTGCTCAAGACCGCGTAGCGGACCAAGTGGCTCAGACCCCCCCGGCCGCAATGGCCGAGTTGCACTCATTGAGGTTCCGGCAGGTTTCAGAGTGGAGCAGCCCCTCGAATGACCGGTCTGGGAAACAAGTAAGCGACCGTTCCTGGCCGACTGCACGCATACGGCGTCATGCCACAAAGCAGTCGCACGGGTCCGATCAGCGCTTTCTGCGTGCAGCCGACATTCCGGGCGCTAAATCTCGGTCTGCTCCGAGATCTCCAGTGCGTCATCGACCTCGATCCCAAGGTATCGGACGGTGCTCTCCAGCTTGGTATGGCCGAGCAGGAGTTGGACGGCCCTGAGGTTCTTGGTCCGTTTGTAGATCAGGGTCGCCTTGGTCCGTCGCATGGTGTGGGTGCCATATACCGTCGAATCGAGGCCGATGGCAGCAACCCACTCATGCACGATCTGGGCGTATTGGCGGGTTGAAACATGAGGCGATTGTGCGAGGCGGCTCGGGAAGAGATAGTGCTCCGGCTTCAGTCCCGCCATTTCGATCCAGGCTGTGACGGCAGCCCGGGTCGGCTCGGTCAGCTCGAATTGCACCGGACGTTGGGTCTTTCGCTGCACGACCATCGCCCGGGGCAACACCTGATTGCCGTGCGTCACGTTCCGAACGTGCAGGTTCACCAGATCGCAGCCACGCAGCTTGCTGTCGATCGCTAAGTTGAACATGGCCAGATCGCGAACCCGGTGCTCGTTTTGGAGGTGGATTCGGATGGCCCAGATGTCCTTGGGCTTGAGTGGTGGCTTCTGGCCGATCAGCTTGCCTTTGTTCCAAGGCTCCCGCGTTTGATTGGCTTCCATGTCAGACTCCTTCGTGGTTGATGGGAGTCTGATTGTCTTGCCGAGCCGCAGACGGCTGCTTTCAGGGCAACAAGTTGGCTACGTAAAATCTGCCATTTGCAGACCTACGTAAGATGCCCAAGGCGTTTGTCGGAATTCTTTACATTGTTTGAATTGGGTTCAGGCCAAACTGACACCTGTCGGCCAGAAGCGGTCGTCTGAGAATTTGTCCCACAGCAGACATTCCGTCCGGATTATCATTACATATGCGGACAGACAGCCTCGACGAACCGGCCATGAATCAAGCAGTTACGAAAAAAAAGCACGCTCTGCGAATTTTAATAATACGGACCGGTGGGTCTGGTGAATAACTGTTAGGCGGCCTCGTGAAGTGCCCAGATGAAGTACCGGAAAACGAGAAGTGACAATGAGGACTATGGGCATGTGGCAAGAGATATGGAATACAGTGCTGTCGGAATTCTCCGATGTCCCCGATGCGACGCAAGTTACACGTATCGTACTGCGCCTTCTAGTTGCTGCAGCCCTTGGTGGCCTATTGGGATACGAGCGGGAGCGGCAAGGCAAGAGTGCGGGGGTGCGAACACACATGATGGTTGCCATAGGGGCAGCACTCTTCGTCCTCATTCCCCAACAAGCCGGGGCATCAAGCGCAGATTTGAGTCGGGTATTGCAAGGCCTGATCGCCGGTGTGGGGTTTCTTGGGGCCGGAGCCATAATTATGGGAAATAGAGAAGTAGAGACTCGGGGGCTGACTACGGCGGCAAGCATATGGGTAACAGCGGCAATCGGCGTGGCTGCAGGAATGGGGCGGGAATCGACCGCCGTCCTGAGCACTCTTATAGCTTTACTCATCCTTTCTGTAATTCCTTGGATTTACCGAACTAAAAAACAAAACAAAGAGTGATGCGCGAGATCAAAATTGGCCGTTTAACAATTCGCTGCACCTGACGTCGCTTCGCGCCGCAGGTGAAAAACGTTAGGCCGCACAAGACACAGAAGGCCATTGATATATGCTTTTCCGCCTTTCACCCCAAACGCCTACCCTAAAAGGAGAGTGAACAAATGAAAATTTACGTGTCCTTGTTGGTTGGTTTCTTGTTGCTGTCATCAACGTCTTTCGCCCAGTTCACAGGGCCGTCGGCGACCGGTCGGATTAGCACGGTAACGGAGGCGCGAAACGCCCCTGTCGACACGTACGTCACCGTAACGGGAAACATCGTGGCGCACCTTAGAGAGGATTACTATACATTTCGAGATCAGACAGGCGAGGTTCGGGTGGAGATTGAACCAGGAGTCTGGCGCAGCCGGAAGATCGGACCGGACACCAAAGTCCGGTTGGTTGCCGAAGTGGATCGAAATGCAGCCGGAACCATCTATCTTTGGGTCGAGTCACTCCAGATTGTGGATTGACTCCGCATAATTGGCCAACACTGCCGAACAAAGCGGAAATTTAGCTGTAGAAGTTCAAACCTGATCTGACAGTTGTCCCGTTTTGACGGTGCCTGATTGTCAGGTCAGTTCAAGTTGTTGACCTTCTCCTGCCACGCCTCCTTTCCTGCGATCAAAGTTTGAAGAGGTATGCGTCCGCAACACATCTTACCTTGGTGCGTGCGCTCGCCGTTGTAGTGCGCCAGCCAGACATCCAGATCAGCTTGCAGCTCATCCAGCGTGAGGTAAAGCTTGCGTCTGAATGCGACCTGGTAGAACTCCTGCAGAATCGTTTTGTGGAAGCGCTCACAGATGCCGTTGGTCTGCGGATGCCTGACCTTGGTCTTGGTGTGCTCGATGTCGTTCAAGGCCAGGTAGAGCTGGTAGTCATGGGTTTCAGCCTTACCGCAATACTCGGTCCCGCGATCCGTCAGGATGCGCAGCACGCCCATGCCGTGTTCGGCAAAGAACGGCAGCACCCGGTCGTTCAACAGATCGGCCGCCGTGATCGGCGTCTTGGTGGTGTAGAGCTTGGCCATAGCCACCTTGCTGTAGGTGTCGACGAAGGTCTGCTGGTAGATGCGGCCGACGCCCTTGATGGTGCCGACATAGAAGGTGTCCTGGGAACCCAGATAGCCGGGGTGGGCGGTTTCAATCTCGCCGTGCGCCAGGTCGTCGTCCTGCTTCCTCTCCAGTGCCGCCACCTGGGCTTCGGTGAGCACAATGCCGCTCTCGGCCACCTGCTTCTCCAGGGCCGCCAACCGCTGTTTGAACGAGGCCAGGTCGTGGCGTAGCCAGATGGAACGCACGCCGGACGGGGAGACGAATATCCCGCGCTGGCGCAGTTCATTGCTGGCGCGCGTCTGACCGTGGGAGGGCTGCTCGGTGGTGTAGGCAAGAACGGCTGCTTCGGTGGCTTCTTCCACCCGGTTCTTCGGATTGGGGCGCCGCCGGTTGGCGTCGAACAGGGCTTCCACGCCGCCGTCAGCCATGGCATTCTGATAGCGGTAGAAGGTGTCGCGTGACAAGCCCATCAGCTTGCAGGCGCGCGATACATTGCCCAATTCGGTGGCCAGGTTCAACAGGCCGATCTTGTGGCGAATGACATTCTGATTGAGACTACTCATGGGGTTACTCCTTTGGCGCTTTACGCGCTGTTTCGATAAAGATTCGCACCTCTATCAAAACGGGTAACCCCACCCTTTGGCAAGGTCTGACTGTCAGATCAGATCTGAACTTCTACAATTTAGCATCAGCCTCGCGAACGCCTTGCTCCTGCAGTTCCGCACGCCTTCTAACATGGCAGTCAAGCGGGACTGGCCGACAGCGGCTTCGGTTGGGTGTCCTGGGTTGCTTGCTTCCTCACCCTTGCTACCGTGCGTTGCGGCCAGCCCCTTACTTTTACGTTGAACGTCTGCTTTTCAAACCAGCCAAATTCCGCTTAGGGTCGGAAATGTGAGTTCGGCTGATCGGGAAGCTGCCATTCAACGTGACTCACGGTCGAGTGTCCGGTAACCGACACATTGCCGACCGAGACTGGTTGGCACGCGAATGGCCGTTGAGGCCGATGACCCGGCATCCACCGCGAATTTTTGAATGGCGGCTCGGCCCCAGCT
>CAYGMS010000120.1:0-7002 GCA_964350905.1 uncultured Thiobacillus sp.
AGCCGGTCTTGGTCGAAGTGATGCGCTCCTGCAGGCGGCCCATTTCCTCGGCCAGCGTCGGCTGGTAGCCCACGGCGGACGGCATGCGGCCCAGCAGCGCGGACACTTCGGTGCCGGCCAGGGTGTAGCGGTAGATGTTGTCAACGAACAGCAGCACGTCGCGGCCTTCGTCACGGAAGTACTCAGCCATGGTCAGGCCGGTCAGCGCGACGCGCAAACGGTTGCCGGGAGGCTCGTTCATCTGGCCGTAGACCAGCGCGACCTTGTCCAGCACGCCGCCTTCTTTCATCTCGTGATAGAAGTCGTTGCCTTCACGGGTGCGCTCACCCACGCCGGCGAACACCGAGAAACCGGAGTGCGCCACCGCAATGTTGCGGATCAGCTCCATCAGGGTCACGGTCTTGCCCACGCCGGCGCCGCCAAACAGGCCGACTTTACCGCCCTTGGCGATCGGCATGATCAGATCGATCACCTTGATGCCGGTTTCCAGAATCTCGACCGAAGTGGCCTGATCGGCGTAGGCCGGCGGCTTGCGGTGAATCGGCATGAGCTTGTCGGCGTTAACCGGACCGGCTTCATCAATCGGCGTGCCCAGCACGTTCATGATGCGGCCGAGGGTGGCCTGGCCGACCGGAACCATGATCGGGTTGCCCGTCGCGAGGACCTCCATGCCACGGCGCAAGCCGTCGGTGGAGCCCATCGCAATCGCGCGAACCACGCCGTCGCCCAGCTGCTGCTGGACTTCGAGGGTGAGTTCGGGGTCCTGCATTTTCAGCGCTTCAAAGATCCCGGGCATGGCATCACGCGTAAACTCCACGTCCACCACCGCACCAATGATCTGAACAATTTTTCCGTTGCTCATGCTTGTTTCCTAAGAAGATTAAATTCTGTAGCTGCTTGATTCATGGCTTTGGGCAGGTTCAAACCGCTGCCGCGCCTGCCACGATCTCTGACAGTTCCTTGGTAATCGCGGCCTGGCGGGTTTTGTTGTAAACCAGCTTCAATTCGCCGATCACGTCTTTGGCGTTGTCGGAAGCGGCCTTCATGGCGACCATACGCGCCGACTGCTCGCAAGCGATGTTTTCTGCCACGCCCTGATAAACCAGCGACTCGATGTAGCGCATCAGCATGCCGTCGACCACCGGCTTGGCATCGGGTTCGTAGATATAGTCCCAGTGCGTTTTCAGGCTGGCTTCGTCTGCGTCTTCCAGCTTGGCCAGCGGCAGCAGCTGGGTCATGGTCGGTTCCTGCTTCATCGTATTGACGAAACGGTTAAAGACGATGTACAGCGCGTCGATCTTGCCTGCCAGATACGCATCCAGCATGATCTTGACCGGCCCAATCAGTTTTTCGGCGCGCGGCGTGTCGCCCAGACCGGTGATTTGCGACACGACGCTGGTGCCCAGGCGCTGCATGAAACCCAGGCCCTTGTTGCCGATAGCCGTGACATCAATGCCTACACCCGCGGCTTCCCACTGCTTCATCTGGCCCACTGCCTGGCGGAGCACGTTGGTGTTGAGACCGCCGCACAAGCCCTTGTCGGAGGTGACGATAATCAGGCCCACACGCTTGACGTTTTCACGCGGCATTACAAACGGGTGTTTGTATTCCGTATGGGCGTAGGCCAGGTGCGTCGCCACGCGGGCGATTTTCTCGGCGTACGGGCGTGCTGCCCGCATCCGCTCCTGTGCCTTGCGCATTTTGGACGCCGCGACCATTTCCATGGCCTTGGTGATCTTGCGCGTGTTTTCCACGCTCTTGATCTTGGTCCGTATCTCTTTTCCGGCTGCCATACTTACTCCTTAAACCTGCGGCTGCTAATCAACGCGGTTTATTAATAGACGCCGGTTTTCTTGAACTCTTCCACCGCAGCGGTGAGCGCCGCTTCAGTGGCATCGTCCATGTTGCCGCTGGTTTCGATCGTGTCCATGATGCTGGCATATTTGGACTTGATGAACGCCAACAGCGCGGATTCAAACGGCAGAATCTTGCTGATTTCAACGTCGTCCATGTAGCCCTTGTTGACCGCAAACAGGGTCAGCGCCATCTGCGACACCGACATCGGCGAATACTGGGGCTGCTTCATCAGCTCGGTCACGCGACGGCCACGCTCCAGCTGCTTGCGGGTCGCCTCATCCAGGTCGGACGCGAACTGGGCGAAAGCCGCCAGTTCACGGTACTGGGCAAGCGCCAGACGAATACCGCCGCCGAGCTTCTTGATCACCTTGGTCTGTGCCGCGCCACCGACGCGCGACACCGACAGACCGGCGTTGATCGCAGGGCGGATGCCGGCGTTAAACAGGTCGGTTTCCAAAAAGATCTGGCCGTCGGTAATCGAGATCACGTTGGTCGGCACGAAGGCGGATACGTCGCCGGCCTGCGTCTCGATGATCGGCAGCGCGGTCAGCGAACCGGTCTGACCCTTGACGGCGCCATCGGTCATCTTTTCCACGTACTCGGCGTTGACGCGCGCAGCACGCTCGAGCAGACGCGAGTGCAGGTAGAACACGTCGCCGGGATAGGCTTCGCGGCCCGGCGGACGGCGCAGCAGCAGCGACACCTGACGGTAGGCCCAGGCCTGCTTGGTCAGATCGTCATAGACGATCAGCGCGTCTTCACCGATGTCGCGGAAGAATTCACCCATGGTGCAACCGGAGTACGGTGCAATGTACTGCATGGCGGCCGCGTCGGCAGCCGTGGCGGCGACGACGATGGTGTGATCCATCGCGCCGTGCTCTTCGAGCTTGCGCACGACGTTGGCAACCGAAGACGCCTTCTGGCCGACAGCGACGTAGATACACTTCACGCCGGTGCCCTTCTGGTTGATGATGGCGTCGATCGCAACCGCGGTCTTGCCGGTCTGGCGGTCGCCAATGATCAGTTCGCGTTGACCACGACCCACCGGCACCATGGCGTCGATCGACTTGAGGCCGGTCTGCACCGGCTGATCAACCGATTTACGTTCAATCACGCCCGGCGCGATGCGCTCGATCGGCATGGTGATGTCGGCAGCGATGGGGCCCTTGCCGTCAATCGGCTGGCCCAGCGAGTTGACCACGCGGCCGAGCAGGCCACGACCCACGGGCACTTCCAGGATGCGGCCGGTGCACTTGGCAACGTCGCCTTCCTTGATGTGCTCATAGTCACCCAGAATCACGGCGCCGACGGAGTCACGCTCGAGGTTGAGTGCCACGCCGAAGGTGTTGCCCGGCATTTCGATCATTTCACCCGACATCACGTCGGACAAGCCATGAATGCGGACGATACCGTCGGTGACGGACACGATCGTTCCCTGGGTGCGCAATTCGCTTGATGCACCAAAGTTTTCGATCTTGGCTTTAATCAGTTCGCTGATTTCGCTTGGATTCAATTGCATGTGTGTTCTCCGAACCCCGAGGTTCAAAAATTAAGTCTGGCGGTTCCGATAAATATGAGTACTAAATAGCCTAAGCCGCGTTAACCCTGCAGGGCAAAAGACATGCGCTGCAAGCGCCCTTTCACCGAGCCGTCTATCACCTGGTCGCCTATCGCAATCACCGCGCCGCCGATCAGTTCGGGATCAACGGCCACCTGCACCGTCACCGCGCGGTTGAATTTGGCCTTGAGCCCGGCCACCAGATCGTCGAGCTGTGCCTGCGTCAGTTCCTGCGCGCTGGTGATGGTGGCCTCGATGGTGCCTTCGGCGCTGGCTTTCAGCGTTTCGAACTGCATACTGATCTCCGGCAGCACCGACAGGCGGTCGTTTTCAGCCAGCACCTTGACGAAGTTCGCGCCGTGCTCACCGAGGCTGGTGCCCGCCACCTCGATCACCAGACTCGCCACGCGATCCGCTGCCACGGCGGGGTCTGCATTCAGACGTACCACCTGTGCATCGGAAACGATCATGGCCAGCAAAGTAATCCGCGACGACCAGCCTGCCAGGTCATTTTCGCCCTGCGCCAGGCGAAACACCGCCTCGGCATAAGGGCGCGCCAGGGTAGACAGTTCGCTCATGGCTTACAGCTCGGCTTTCAGCTGGCCCAGCAGGTCAGCATGGGTTTGCGCGTCGATTTCGCGGCGCAGAATTTTTTCTGCGCCTGCCACCGCCAGTGCTGCCACTTGTTCACGCAAGGTTTCACGTGCACGGTTGGTTTCCTGAGCGATGTTAGCCTGGGCCGCGGCAAGCTGACGCTCACCTTCTTCCCTGGCAGCCACTTTGGCCTCATCGACCATTTGCGCTGCACGCTTTTCAGCCTGGATGATTACTTCGGCTGCTGTCGCCTTGGCTTCACGCATGTTGTCGCCGGCTTTCTTGGCTGCCAGTTCCAGTTCGTGCTTGCCGCGATCCGCCGCGGCCAGGCCGTCAGCGATCTGTTTCTTGCGCATTTCGAGCGCATTCATGATCGGCGGCCATACGTACTTCATGCAGAACCACACGAAGAAGATGAACGTGATGGACTGGCCGATCAAAGTTGCGTTGAAGTTCATATCCGCACCTTAATTAATGACAGGGGTTAAACAAGTTCCGAAAAACCCGTGAATTAACCGGCAACAGCAAACAGAACGTACATGGCCAGACCGACAGCGATCATCGGCACGGCGTCAACCAGACCCATGACGATGAAGAACTGGGTACGCAACATCGGGATCAGTTCGGGCTGACGCGCAGCGCCTTCGAGAAAGCGGCCACCAAGGATGCCGATACCCACGGCGGCGCCGAGTGCGCCCAGGCCCATCATCAATGCACCAGCGATGAACAGCACGGCTTGAGTCATTTCCATTTGTTGCTCCTAAGAATAAAAATAAAGTTGAAATTAAAAACAGAAATCAGAATGCGTTAATACCAGGCGAAATCAGTGATGCTCGGCATGCGCCATGTCCAGATACACAATGGTCAGCGTCATGAAGATGAAGGCCTGCAGCGTGATGATCAGGATGTGGAACACCGCCCACGCCCACTGCAGCACACCACCAAACGCAGCCAGCAGCCAGCTGCCGCCAAACATCAGCGCGATCAGGATGAAGATCATTTCGCCGGCATACATGTTGCCGAACAGACGCAGCGCCAGTGAAATCGGCTTGGCAATCAGACCCACGCCTTCGAGCAGCAGGTTGACCGGGAACAGGAATTTGGGGAACGGCTGGAACGCCAGTTCGGAGAAAAAGCCGCCCGCGCCTTTCATCTTGACGCTGTAGTACAGCACCAGGAAGAAGATCGACAGCGACATGCCAAAGGTCACGTTGGGATCGGTCGATGGCACTATTTTCAGATAAGGCACGCCTGCCATGCTTGCGGCATAGGGTAGCCAGTCAACCGGCAAGAGGTCCATCGCGTTCATCAGGAACACCCAGATGAACACCGTCAGCGCCAGCGGCGCGACCATCGCATTTTTGTATGAGAAGGAGCCTCGCACCGAGCCGTCGATGAACTCGACGATCCACTCGACAAAGTTCTGCAAGCCGGCGGGTACGCCAGCAGTGGCTTTTTTGGCCGCCATGCGGAACAGGAACAGGAACAGAATACCCAAGCCAATCGAAAACAGCATGCTGTCGACGTTGATCGCCCAGAAACCCATGGCTTTGGCCTCTTCAGCGCCATGCGCAAAGGTCCGGGTTGCTTCGGTTAGCACGGTGCCATCATGGCGTTGAAAGCCGGCGGGCAATTCACCATAGGTCAGGTTTTGCAGGTGATGCTTGATGTAATCGCCGGAGGAAGCGTATTCCGAAGCCATAGTAATCAAATTCAAAAAGTGAGTTTTGGATGGGGACGCCAGGCACGCCCATTCAAAACCAACCTTGATTGTGTCTATCGATCAGACGGCTGTTTATTTTCGGCCTGTTGCGGCAGCCAGCCAGCCCAGCTGGGCCAACAACAAGCCAAGCAGTAACGGCAAGGGCATCAACTTCAACACGCCGAGCCCCACAAACAGCAAGCCCACCAGCATCAGCAAGCGCTCAATCCCGGTACGGATGAACTGCTTGAACAGGCGATGCTGGTCCCATTCGGGGTGTTGCATCGCTTGCCGTTCTCGCCAGACCAAAACCAGACTCACCGCCAGGGCAATCAGTACGCCATACAACACAGCGAGCCCTGCACTGATTCCGGCAAAAATCGTCCCGATAAGCGCGGCGACCGGCGCCAGACCCGCTTGCGCCAAGGCCACCCGCTGGGTGCCGGTTAAAATGCCGGTAAACATTAGCCGGTGATGATACAAGAATTAGTGGGGTCTATGCAATCATCAAACAGCCTGATGATGAATTTCAGTATGTAGTGATGTTGTAAAGATGACAGCATCCTTTGTCGCCCATTCTTGTGGGCTTATAGCTGAATTCCCAGGCGTTGCAGCAGGCCCTGCAATTCGTCCGTACTGCCAAAATGCAGCGTCAGCCTGCCGCTACCCTTGCTGTTGGCCTGTACGTGGGCGGTCATGCCGAGCGCGTCGGACAGCGCTTCTTCCAGTCGCAGGATGTCACGCGAAACGGCTTGCTTGTTTGGCGTGGCAGGCGCGTCCTTGAGTCGGGCCACCCGGCGCTCGACTTCGCGCACGGACAGGCCACGGGTTTCGATTTCGTGCGCCAGCTCACGTTGGGCGCCGGCCTGCAAAGGGAGCAAGGCCCGCGCATGGCCCATTTCGATCAGGCCGGCGGTGAGCATGTCCTGCACTGGGCGCGACAGGTTCAGCAAGCGCAACAGGTTGGACACCGCAGCACGCGATTTGCCGACCGCCTGCGCCGCTGCATCGTGGGTCATGCCGAATTCATGAATCAGGCGCTGCAGGCCATGCGCCTCGTCGATGGCATTGAGGTCTTCGCGCTGGATGTTTTCGATCAGCGCCATCGCCGCCACGGCATCGTCTTCCACCTCGCGCACCAGCACCGGGATGTCGCTCAATCCCGCCAGCTGCGCGGCACGCCAGCGACGCTCACCGGCAATGATCTCGTAGCCGGTTTCCACCTCACGCACCAGTATCGGCTGCATCAGCCCCTGTGCACGGATCGAATCGGCCAGTTCCTGCAGCGATT
>CAYGMS010000121.1:0-6995 GCA_964350905.1 uncultured Thiobacillus sp.
GCACCCGGAGACCGGCGAGGTGCTGGGCGTGGTCAATTCCGTGTACGTGAAGGGTACCAAGGAAGCTGCGCTGTCCGCGCCCAGCGGCATCACCTACGCCATCCCGGCGAAATACGTCAAACAGCTCATCGAGCGGGCCTTGCCGAACACCCCCTAACGGCTACATGCCTTCGGTCAGGCTGACCCCCAAGCCGAATGACTGCTGCTTGTGGTTGTAGTCGATCAGCGATTCACCATAGCCGTTGAAATATTGCACATAGCCTTTCAGACGGCCATACAGGGGGAAACTCCAGTTCAGCTTGAGTGCGCCCCGGTTTTCCGATGTCTTGAAGTTGTTGCGCAACAGCAGTGAATATGCGTTACGGCCCTTGCGATACACCGCAAGCACATCACCGTGACCCATGTAGTCCTCGATATCGGGATTGTCGTCATCGCCACCGCCATCGCTTTCGGGCAGTCGAACCCACGGGCGTATCAGCAGCGCCAGGTTGTCGCGTTCGAATCCGAACTGCGTGTACACCCGGTTCCAGCTGCGCGACAGGCCTTCGCTGCGGCCATTCGACTGGTGTACCAGCCCGAGGTTGATGAAACGCCCGCGGAAGCCACCCAACGCATAATTCGTGCGGAACGCCAGTATCGCCTCCGGCTCGTAGTTGGTTTCCCGAAACGGCGCAGAAATGCTGGCGTTGTAGGCCTGCCAGAAAGAAGTGATGGTGTAGCCAAACCACAAGTCGACGTTATTGTGGCCGAACACGCCTTGCATGCCCTTGATCTTGAAGCTCAGCTGCAACTCGGTTTCGATCGGATCGAGCCCGAGATCCGGCTGCGTGAACGCCGCCTGAAATGGCGTGCTATTCGGCGCGTTGCTGTATTTGAATGGCAGGAAGTAATTGGCACGGTGCGGCCGGAACAGAAATGCCCCCTGCTTGGCTTCATTGTCCAGCTCCCAGTGACGGGACAGCGCCGAGAGCAGTTTCGGCGCGGGTGGTGCGGAGTCAGCCATGACTGATGGCGATGACGAGGCTATTTGCGGCTCGATCGGGTCACTGGCCGGGAAGACGGGCTCGACTGCCGGTTGAGAACGTCCGGACACCCGGTCGTAGCACGCCAATCGTTCAATATCTGACGGGATAGTGCTGCAGCC
Source organism: uncultured Thiobacillus sp. (assembly GCA_964350905.1). GTDB lineage: Bacteria > Pseudomonadota > Gammaproteobacteria > Burkholderiales > Thiobacillaceae > Thiobacillus. Next base: position 1,145 of record CAYGMS010000121.1, read on the forward strand.
TTCCCAGGCGGCAATCGATGTAGCGTGCGTCTGCCCAGCCAGGCCCGCACACAACAACAGCAACGGCGCGCGACGGCGCAAATGGCGGCTGAAAATCATCGACAATCGACCTAATCAAGAATGACACTATCGCCGGATGAGGGTGCCACCGCGTCCCAACCGAACTGTTTTTTCAAGTCTTCAGCGAACCCGGTTGCGACGGTTTCCTCGCCGTGCACCACAAACACCCGGCGCGGCTTGTTGCGGAAGTGTCCGAGCCAGCTCAACAGCGCCGTGCGGTCGGCATGGGCCGACAGCCCGCCCAGGGTGTAGAGATCGGCGCGCACCGGAATGTCCTCGCCCAGCAGGCGCACGCGTTTGGCGCCATCGACCAGGCGGCGGCCAAACGTGCCGGCAGCCTGAAAACCGGTGATGAGGATGGTGGATTCGCGGCGCCCCAGGTTGGAGCGCAGGTGGAATTTGATTCGCCCGGCTTCGCACATGCCGCTGGCCGAGATGATGACGGCGCCGCCGGTGACGCGATCGAGCGCCTTCGACTCGTCCACGCTTTCGACAAAATCGAGCTTGCGAAAATGCGCCGCGCCGCCGTGCTTGCCCATCAGCGCATGTGTTTCAGTATCCAGCAATTCCATGTGCTTGTAGGTAATTTCGGTGGCAGCGGTGGCCATGGGGGAATCGACGAACACCGAGAGTTTGGGAATGCGCCCCTGCCGGGTGAGGTCAGCCAACAGATAGAGCATGTCCTGGGTGCGGCCCACGGCAAAGGCGGGAATGATGACGTTGCCGCCTTTGCGTTCGATGGTGTCGTTGATCACCTCCACCAGCTCGTCCTGCGTTTCTTCCATGCTCTTGTGGTCGCGGTTGCCGTAGGTCGATTCGACCAGCAGATAGTCGGCCTCAATGATGCGCGTGGGGTCCTGCACCAGTGGTCGCGCGGGCTGGCCGAGGTCGCCGGAAAAAACGAACTTGCGGCGGTGTTTGCCTTCACCCACCCACACCTCGACGATGGCCGAGCCGAGGATGTGGCCGGCGTCGCGGAAGGTGCAGCGCACCTGCGGGTGCGGCGTGATTTCCAGGTCGTAGTCGACCGGATTCAGTTGTTTCAGCGAGGCCTGCGCCTGTGCCACGGTGTAGAGCGGTGCGATGTCGCGCGGCGGCAGGCCCCGTTTTTTGTCGCGCCGGTCCATGTCCTTGCGGAAGCGGTCGAGGTTGGCGTATTCGGCCTCTTTTTCCTGGATGTGCGCCGAGTCCGGCAGCATCACCGCGAGCAGGTCGCAGGTGGCACGGGTGGTGTGGATCCGGCCCCTGAAGCCGAGCGCGACCAGACGCGGCAGCAGGCCGGAATGGTCGATATGGGCGTGGGTGAGGAGGACGAAATCGATCGTGCGCGGATCAAAGGCAAAGGCGCGCTGATTCTTGGCACGCGTTTCGCGGCCGCCCTGGAACATGCCGCAATCGACCAGAAAGCGCACTCCCTCGTGTTCCACCAGATAGCTGGAGCCGGTCACTTCACGTGCGGCACCCAGAAAAGTCAGTTTCATAGCGGTCTCCCTTCGCCGGCTTCTTCATAGGTTTTGCCGTCACGGATATGGTAAATGCGTTTGAAGGTGGGGATGATTTTTTCGTCGTGAGTGACGACGATGATGGCGATGCGGAATTCCTGCGCCAGCTGGTTGAGGATCTTCACCACAGTCAGTGCACGCACGCTGTCGAGCGCGGCGGTTGGCTCGTCAGCGAGAATGATCGGCGGCTTGTTGGCGAGTGCCCGCGCAATCGCCACGCGCTGCTGTTCGCCACCGGAGAGTTCGGGAATGCGCGCCTGCGCACGATGCTGCACGTCGAGCGCAGTCAGCATTTCCAGTGCAATCTCACGCGCCTTGGCGTTGGGCACGCCGGCCAGCATCGGCAGCAGCGCAACATTATCGGTGGCGTCGAGAAACGGAATCAGATACGCGGCCTGAAACACGAAGCCGATGCGATCGCGGCGCAGCGCGCGCAGGTCGCGGGTTTTCCAGCCATTGTCGTAAATCACCTCGCCGCCGAGGGTGAATTTTCCGGTAGTCGGCTCGATCACTGCGCCCAGGCATTTCAGCAGGGTGGTCTTGCCGGAGCCGGACGGCCCGATCAGTCCCACCACCTCGCCGGGATAAACAGTCATGTCGACGCCCTTCAGCGCATCGACCGCCGTGCTGCCGCTGCCATAACGCTTGGTGATGCCTTCGATGAGAATCGCGGGTTGGTCCTGTTCAGCCACCGATCGCCTCCGCCGGATCAATTCTGAGCGCGGCACGAATCGCCAGCACCGAAGCCAGCGCGCACACCACCAGTGTCAACACGAAGGCACGCACAGCATCGCCGGTTTCAAGCAACACGTATTTGGGAAAAGCAGGTGCCCACAAAGTAGCGGCGAACTTGCCGACAAAAAAACCGATCACGCCCAGGCCCAATGCTTCCTGCATGATCATCGCGGCGATGCTGCGGTCGCGCGCGCCAATCAGCTTCAGCACGGCAATTTCCTTGATCTTGCCCAGCGTCATCGTGTAAATGATGAACGCAACGATGGCCGCGCTCACGATCGCCAGAATAACCAGAAACAAACCGATCTGTTTGGCAGCCGTGGCAATCAGCTTGGCCACCAGAATCTCTTCCATGTCGTCGCGCGTATAGGCGGTATAGCGCTGCCAGCGCGCAATGGTGTCGGCCACGGCGCGCCCGTCGACGCCGGGCTCAAGCCGCAACAGCACCGCGTTGACCTTTTGACTGGACGTCTGGATCGCCTGCACCGCATCGAGCACGCCGGACTGGCCGGGACGGTTGAGCGCCGGGTTGGCGGCAAGCCGCTGGCGATCCTCGACGATGGCGTCGTTGTCTTTCAGGAACTGGGCTTCCTGCGCGTCCTTCAGCGGTATGAACAGCATCGGATCGCCGCCGGACGACACCATGCGCCGGGTCAGCCCGACCACGGTGTAATCATTGCGGCGGATGCGCACCACGTCACCGACCGCAAACCCGGTCTTGACATCGGCCACCGCCTCGTAGTGCGCGCGGCCGATCGGACGACCGGCAATCAGAAACGCCGGCCCGCCCGGCTGGCCGGCCTCGTATCCCGCCACCATCACGCGCTGCGATTGATGCTGGCGGGATACCTGCATGGTGAGATACGACACATTGCCGGCCTGCGCCACGCCCTCCAGCCCCAGCAGTGCGCGATACAGATCGTCCGGCACGCTCGAGGGCTCGGCAAACGGGCCCAGCGTGTTTTGCTGCACCACCCAGACATCGGCATTGACCGCGTGCAGCAATACCTTGGCGTCGTCGACCATGCCACGGTAGACGCCCGCCATGGTCAGCGTCACGCCGATCAGAAGTCCCAGCCCAAATCCGGTCAGCAGGTAGCTTTTCAGATTGTGGGCGATGTCGTGCCTGGCCAGATTAATCATGACTGCGGTCGCCCGATCACGGCTTCGTCAAGGATTGTTCGCGCACCCGCATCGACTTGTCGAGCTGCTTTGCGCTGTACAAGATCAGGCTGTCGCCCTCGGCGAGGCCGGACGCGATCTGCACGCGTTCAGCCGTCTGGGCGCCGAGCTGCACCGGTTTGAAGCGTGCTCGGCCGTCGACCACCTGCCATACGCCAGCCTGATTATTCTGGTGCGCAACCGCAGCGCGCGGCACCGTCAGTACATTGTGTGTACCGGCCAGATGAATATTGACTTCCGCCAGTTCACCCAGATACAGCTGGCTCGGCGCCGGGTCGAACACCACATTGACGATGCGTTCCTCGGTCACCGCATCGCTTTGCAGCTCGATCCGCAACACCTTTCCAGGCAGCGCCCTGCCCGGTGCCGAGCGCAGCACGATGTCCGCAGCCTGGCCCACCTGCACGCCCTGGGCGCGTGCCTGATCGACCCGCACCCGCACCCACAGGCGCGCAGGATCAGCCAGCCGCAATACTGCCTGCCCGGCCACCACGGTGGTACCCGGCTCGGCTTCACGTGCGATCACCACGCCATCGATCGGGCTCAGCAGCTTCAGGCTGCTTTGCAATTGAGCGATACCCTGCAACTCGGCATGGGCACGACTGATCTCGCGCTGCGCACCGGCGGCATTGGCACGTGCCGCTGCCAGCGCCGCCACGGCCGCGTCGGCTTCGTGGCGACGGCTGTCCGCCATTTCCTTGGCTACAAAATTCTGCTGATAGAGCGTCTGGTAACGCGCATGGTTGGCCTGTGCCAGCTTCGCCCGGCTAGCGGCCTCGGCAACCTGCGCCTGCGCTGCCAGTTCCGCTTCACGTGCCCGCGCAGTGGCGCTACGTGCAGCCTCGGCACGCTGGCCCAGATCCACCGGATCGATTTCGGCCAGCAACTGGCCAGCCTTGACCACATCGCCATGGTCAACCAGCACCCGCAATAGCCGCCCTGCCTGGATCGGGCCGACCGCGTAGGCATGCTGGGCTTCTACCGTGCCAATGCCATACACGTCCGGATTCAGATCAGCGCGCGTGACCGTGGCGAGTTCCACCCCCACCGGCGCCAGCGGGCCGCGCGTGGTGAGCAGCCAGACAAACGCGGCCAAAAAGGCCAGCGTACCGATGACCAGAAACACACTGCGTCGACTCAGCTTCATGATGCGTTCAACGCCCGGTGTTCAGCGCAGGCCCCTGAATCTGATAAGTCGCATGGCAACTCGCACAGTTTTTCAGGGTGGCGGATAGCTGGTTCAGGGTATAGCTCACATCCTTGAGGGTTTCCGCGTCCAGTGCAATCTGGTCAAAACTGCTGTGCACCGTCGCGCCCAGCTGTCTGAATTTTTGCGGCAGCTTGGCGCGCAATGCCGGTGGCACCTCGTGCACCATTTTCTGGCCCATGTTGCGCGCCGCATCCGCTGCCGCCTGCATGTCCTGCTTGCTCAGCGAATAGGTCATTTTCTGTATGCCATCGAGGAACAAGCGCATTTCTTCCAGAACCATCATGCGCTCGCCCGGCGTCAGCTTCAGCACTGCGCGGTTATCGGTGGCGGGGGCATGGCCATGATGGTCATGCGAGTCCTCGGCCTGTGCGGTGCCCAGATTCAGGCACAGCAGGACGGTCAAAGCGGCGTAACGATATTTCATGATGAGCTTCCTTGAAGGGGTTGTTGACGGATGGCTTGCAGAAAAACCGGGAAGGTGCGCGCGGCTTCCGCCGTGAGGGTGCGTGCCATGAGGGTGCGCTGGCCGCGCAGGATCGAGGTTTGCATCACCAGCCCCTGGATCATGCCGATATACAGCGTGGCGGCGGCGTGGACGTCGAGGTCGGCACGCGCCAGCCCTTGCGCCTGGGCGTCGGCCAGCAGTCCGGCGATTTTCGCCTCGTAGCCCAGCATGATTTCCGTCACCAGCCGCCGCAGTGCGGCGCTGCGGCCGTGCAGATGCTCGGACATCAGCACGCGCGGAATCGCGGGATGGCTGGCAATGAACTCGATTTGCGCAAAAAACATGCGCTGCAACGCGTCCAGCGGATCGGCCCCCTGTTCGACGGCACGGCCCAGCACACCCATCAGGCGGTCGCGCACCCACTGCATCACCGCCAGCCAGATTGCGTCCTTGCTGAGAAAATGGCGAAACACCGCACCCTGCGTCACCCCCATCGCCTGCGCCATGTCCTGGGTGGTGACGTCGTCGACACCCTGTTTGGCGGCGAGCTCCAGCGTCACGCGGATGATTTCCTCGCGTCGCTCGTCAGCGCCCAGCCGTTTGCGCGGGGGTTGATTGGACTCGGCTTCGCCGGCCATGATTTGGCTCCGCTTAGATAGTGACTGATTGCTACCTTAATTTCATCGCCGATAAAGGTCAAGCCCAAATCGGCTCGCC
>CAYGMS010000122.1:0-6979 GCA_964350905.1 uncultured Thiobacillus sp.
CAATCGCCACGAAGCGCAGCCCCATCCCGCCCAATTCCTTTGCCCATGTGCATGTCAGCGCATTCACGCCCGCCTTGGCGGCAGCGTAAGCGGATTGCCCGGGATTGCCATTGGCAGAAATGGAACTGATGGATATCACAACGCCTTTCTTGCGTTTCGCCAGCATCCGATCCACAACCCGACTCGTCACAAAAAAGACCGAGTCGAGATCGGTCGATATCACACGCCGCCAGGATTCGCGTGAATGCACCCGATCACCCCGAGACAAAATATTCACCAAAGGCTCACTGTGAATGATGCCAGCGTTGTTGATGAGCACATCGGGTTCAAAGCCGGTGGCGAACAGGGATTCGAGTGCCACGTCCACGGCAGCGGCATCGGTGACGTCACTGGGCCAGGCCTTGATTCGGCCGCCGAATGCTTCATTAAGTTCGGCGCAACGCGCCTCGTTCAGCTCCAGCACGCCGACTTCAGCAGACTCGGAGGCAAGTCGCTCAACCAGATAGCGCCCGATTCCCGAGCCGCCACCCGTTACCAGAACACGAGCACCTGCAATCTTCATAAGGCGGCACCATGCGCCAGCAGGGCGGCCCGCACATCGCCTACGGATTTCAGGTCAGCTATTTCATCTCCAGAAAACTGGATTTGATAAGCATCTTCAAGGCTGACAATGAGCATCATGTGCGCCAGGGAGTCCCAGGTTGGGATCTCATTCAGGGTTAGGGAATCCACGATGGATGATTCAGGAAGGCCGAACACTTCGGAAATTTTTTTTTCTAGGCTCATGGCAGTTTTTTTGATAAAAATGAATTGAGGCTTTAGTAGTGGTCAGCACCGATATATCTTCGGTAGATTCTAAATATGCATTTATTATGGGCTTTGTTGCCAATGAATGCGAAACAAGATTATTTGAATTGCACTCCAACTCCCCGTCACGGTTCTTAAAACCCTATGAAACCGATTGTCCTTTTTGGCTCCGGCAAAATCGCAGAAGTACTTCTGTATTTTTTTACCCATCATAGCGACCGCCAGGTTGTGGCTTGTTCAGTAGATAGAGACTATCTCCCTGGCTCGGAATGGCAAGGATTACCTGTTATTCCTTTCGATAAAATCACACGCAGCCACCCACCGGAAACACACGACATGTTCGTGGCGCTTGGCTATCAGGACATGAATGTGTTGCGCGCGGAGAAATGTGCCACAGTTCGCCAGCTTGGCTACACCTTGGCATCCTATATTCACCCAGACTCAGGCCTGCCCGGCGATTGTGTTCACGGTGATAACTGTTTCATCATGAATCAGACACATATCCACCCGAGGGTGAAATTGGGCAACAACGTATTCGTCTGGAGCGGGGCCATGATCGGCCATCATTCGTCAATCGGTGACAACTGCTGGCTGACTTCCTGCGCAAACATCTCGGGGGGGGTTGAAGTGGGCAACAATTGCTTCTTTGCAGTGAATAGCACAATTGGAAACAGTGTGCGCATCGGCGCCAACTGCTTTATCGGTGCAAATGCGTTAGTGACCAAATGTGCGGGCGAAGGCCAGGTTTTTATCGAAGAGCGCACCAAACCGCAGCGCCTGAATAGCCAGCAGTTTCTCAGGATGTCCCGTTTCTCGGATATTTGAACGCTCGCCTCGTCAACACACTCCCTGGAGGCACGGATCTGAGCTCTGTTGAGAGTGTCTTTTCATCAAGTCGCTGAACATGCAACACTTCGTGGCAGACTAAAATAGGAACCATCATGAAACAAACCATAACGAGCATTTATGTTTGCCCGGCCACGCGTACGCCATTACAACTTTCCATAACAGAAAGGGTGGGCGACGAGGTTGTGACGGGGCAACTCGTCAGCGAGAATGGACTGATCTTCGAAATCAAGCAGGGGGTTCCTGATTTTACGTACCCCAAACAGCTTCCCTCTTCAGATCTGGCAGCCAAACAATGGTATGACAGCAACGCCGATGTCTACGACGAATACCTTCCCCTCACCTTCAAGACTTTTGATGTGGATGAATCTGCTGTTCGGGGCGCTCTGGTCGATAAGCTGAGACTAGGACCAGAACACAAGGTCCTGGAACTGGGTGCAGGCACCGGGCGGGATTCTCTTTTGATAGCCCAAAGACTGTCAGAAAAGGGCGCGCTCTATCTGCAGGATATATCGCTGTCCATATTCGAAAAAAGCTTCCAAAAGCTTGAAGGGAATTCCGTTCCGACTGAATTCCATCTCGGCAACGCCAGCTATCTCCCCTTTCCGGATCAATACTTCGATGCCGTTTTTCATTTTGGCGGATTGAACACCTTCTCCGATATCACAAGATTTTTTTCGGAGTGCGTTCGAGTAACAAAGGTCGGTGGACGCATCGTCGTGGGAGACGAAAGCATGCCCGTGTGGTTACGTGATACTGACTTCGCCAAGATTCTGATGAATTCAAACCCCCATTACCGCTACGACCTCCCGTTGGCACACCTGCCGATGGAGGCGAGAAACGTCAAGCTCGAGTGGATTATTGGAGGGGTTTTCTACGTCATTGATTTTGATGTCGGTAGTGGCGCTCCTACGGCCAACTTTGATTTTGAAATTCCCGGACCTCGCGGAGGTACGCATCGAACCCGTTATTTTGGCCATATGGAAGGAGTGACCCCAGCCGCAAAACTGCTTGCGCAAAGAGCACAATCACTTTCGGGGAAAAGCATGCATCGCTGGCTTGACGATGCAATCACCGAAGCAGCGCAACGTGAAATCGACACGGCGGGGAAACTTAAGTGACAGACGCGGCACCAAGAATAGACGAAACTATCCGCCAGTTGTATGAGGTGTATGAGAAGGAGCACTGGGAAAAACTGGAATCCTTGATCGGCGGTGCTGGCTTGTCGCTCAAGGACGTGATGTCACACGCGACCGCCTTCATTCGGCGGAGGGAGTTGGCAAGAATCTGCTCCCATTACGAATTGTTCAAGCTGGTGGAACATCTGCCGGGCTCAATCGTTGAGCTAGGCGTGTTTCTGGGGGGTGGCTTTTTTACCTGGACCAAGCTTCTCGAAACGTTCTGCCCTGGAGACAGGGGGAGGAAGGTTTACGGTTTCGAAGGTCTGAAGGGCTATGAACACTTTACCGACCATGACGGGGCGTGCAAACCCTGGGTTAACCGGCTGATCGGGAATATGGTGCCGAGTGAAGAATATCTGGACGGAATGGTCGACCTTCACAACAAGGACAATTTCCTGCGTGGCGTGGAACGGTGCCATTTGATCAAAGGCGACATTTCTGAAACCGTGCCTTCTTTTGCCAAGAACAACCTGGGCACCCGGATCAGCCTGCTCTACTTCGATGTGAATCTATACGAACCAACTCTGATAGGCCTTCGCCATTTGCTTCCTTTGATGGTTCCGGGGGGGGTTGTCGCATTCAATGCTTATGGCTCGCCTCCATGGGAGGGCGAAGCCAGGGCCATAGAGGACTACTATCGGGAAATCGGGCAAAAAATGCCCGTGATGAAGAAATTCCCATTTTCAGTTTATCCAAACGGTTATTTTGTTGTGTAACCGATTCCGCGCTTAAGGAGCGATAGAGCATGGAGTGGACAAAGAAGGGACTAATTTTTAGCCCGACGAAGGTGGGGGACGTTGAGATCACGCACGCACAGTGCCCTATGCCGATTTTGCTTGGTGACATACTGCGCATTTATTTCTCATGGCGCCCTCCTGCTATGCAGGATGGGAAATTTACCAGTTTCGGGGGGTTTATAGACGTCGACAAGGATGAGCCATCACGGATTCTTTATATCCACGACAAACCAATTCTCGAACTCGGTGGGCCAGGTGATTTTGATTGCTACGGAATCATGCCTGGCACAGTAATCGCGGCAAATGGGAGTATCTATCTCTATTATTGCGGCTGGGATCGCAAGGTCAGCACGCCCTACAACTGGTCCATTGGCCTCGCAGTCAGCGACAATGGCGGCGTGTCTTTCAAACGCGTGGGCAAAGGCCCCATTCTAGGTCCCACCACCACAGAGCCCTACCTTCATGCATGCCCCGTGGTTCGGATCATCGGCGATGTATGGCATATGTGGTACCTCTCAGGAACAGAGTGGTACGAAAATGATGCGCATCTTGATTCTATTTACGTACTCATGCATGCCACATCGAAAGATGGTCTGAACTGGCAACGAAATGGCCAGCCAATAATGCCTCGGCGCGTCGATCACGAATGTCAAACCAGCGCGGCTTTACTTGATGTCGACGGACAACACCACATGTGGTTTTCCTATCGTTACGGGACTGATTTCCGCAACCCGGCCCGGGGTTATCGAATAGGACACGGCGTATCGACAGATATGGTTAACTGGACTCGTGACGATGCCAATGCTGGAATTTCACTTTCCGAAGAAGGGTGGGATTCCGAAATGCAGTGTTATCCGAGCATCGTGACCGTTCAAGACCGCACATACATGTTCTACTGCGGCAATCAATTTGGGGTAAACGGTTTTGGCTATGCCATTTTAAAAGGTTGAATTGACCCTTTTACCGGGACTCGGTAGCGCCGCCAAATTTGACAAACAACGCCTTGCCGCAAACAAATGCGCGTTCAATATCCTGTGCACGCCATTCCAGCAGCGCATTGCCCACTCGGTGCGGCCCGTCGCCATGCGCCCAAACATAATCATCCAGAATGAGCCACCCACCCCCCACCAGCAGCGGCAGCCACAATTCACAATCCTGCCTTACTTGAGCATAATCATGGTTGCCGTCGATGTGAATGACCGCAATTCTGCCCTGATAATCCACCTTCCCGAATGCCGCGCTCACCGCGCTGCGATTTTGCCGGAATATCTCAAATCCCTTTGCTGATTCCTGGCGCAAATAATTGAAGTTTCCCAAACCGATCGGCAAGGTGTTAATGACAAAGCCCTGGGGCAGCATCTCATATTCCCATTCGCCGACCATATCCACTCGCACCGTGTCGGGGGAGTCATACTGCCTGGCTGCTTCCGATTGCCATGGGTCGATGACGAGAACGTTGCCGGTCTGATACCGTCTCGCCAGCCATGAAAGCACGGACGCCGATTTTCCTACCAGCGCCCCAATCTCGATAACGTCCCCCCGGGGAGCACTCGAGAAAACCGCCATCATGGCTGCAATCTTGTGCTCGTTCGATTCACCGTAGATATTGCTGGCCATGCGGAAAACAGCCGCAATCTCAAGGTCACCCAGATCACTCACCCCTCCGGCGCATTCATCAATAAAAGACCTGTAGTTTGCCACCTTACCCATCAACCGGTTAAAACGCTTCATTTCTCGTTTGATGGGAGAATCGCCAGTCAGCCGTATTGCAAGATCATTTTTTGAGATAAAGCGATCCAGCCAGGAATACACGGCCGCAACCGGTGCATACACGCGGGTGATGTTGCGCTGCTTGATCAGATCCAAAAAAAGCCCAGGGAACGTTTGCTCGTGGACATAAGGCAACATGACCAACTCGCCTGCCTCACCAGCCAATTCCGCATTCCCCTCAGATGATGCGGCAATTACATTCTCATCACGGTCCCACGCGGATTCAAGATACCTCTGCCCATCAGGATGGGTGGCTGGAAATACCAGAGTTGCCTGCTCTAACCAACTATTTTCTGCACATTTACCTGATTGCATTTCATCTGTTCTTTCTAATAAGTCGGTTTTCAGCCGATAAGTAACTCCCCCACTCAATCTGGTAATGCAATGCCTACATATTTCAAACCAGATCCGTTTCAGCGAGTAGCTTCCTTACAACAGATGGCTCATTGAACATGAGTACATCTATAATCGATAGCCAAGGTACGTGCTCACCTTTTCCATGAGAATAACTAATCGGACGCGAACACAAAAAATAAAGCGATAGCTCTCGCGCAGCAAAGCCAGAACGGTCATACAAATCCATGCCGCCAATTGGATTGATATATACGTTTGCGCATTCTTGCTGACAAATAGCAAGAATACGATCTTGCCCTTTCAAGTGTGAATTTTCATAGATGCGCGAGGTATTTACGATGTCAACCTCCAGCGACAGGTAACGCGTAATCTCACGAAGGCTATTGAGTATGAACTCATCAAGCCGAGTCGATGGATAATTGATCAAGCTTTCCAGCAAAGCAGAAATCTGCGTATAACAAGGCGCTTTCCCGTATGCCTGCCGAATGGTGCGCAACAATTTTTCGCGCCAACCTTGATTATCATCCAATTCAATTTCGCAAATCAGCCTGTTCTGACTGGCACCGCGTAGCGGCACAGTGAAAGTATGCGCGACACCATTAAGCAATAACCGATTCCGGTTAATCCAGCCACGGTTGATATAATTCACATCATCCAACACAATGAATTTATCCACCGCAGCCAATAGCTGGAAATAACCGATATAGGGCAGGAAATAGGGCTGCATGATGGCAATAGTTTTCATTTGCCAACTTATCCAAGGATTAGCGCAAGAACAGAATCAACCTGATCATTGGATAAGTCTGGATAAATTGGCAGGCAAATCACCTGCTCCGCCGCCGCCCTCGCCACCGGCAAGTTCGCAGGCGCCGCTGATGGCATTCCCCGATACATTGGAAAATCGCTTATCAACGGGTAGAAATAGCGGCGCGCATGAATTCCGCTATCCTGCAGCTTTTGATACAAGGCATCGCGACTGAGTGGATAGTCTGGCTGCACCAGAACCGGGAAATAAGCGTAATTAGGCTTCTCGTCTGCGACTGGCAAACAATGGATTCTCTTGACCCCGGTAAGCACTTCGCGATAACGGGTATCAATGGCTTTGCGTTTTTGCAGGATTTCATCAATCCCCTTGAGCTGCAGCAATCCAAAGGCCGCATTGATTTCACTCATTTTCCCATTGATGCCGGGCGCAGCCACCGTCACCTCATCCACAAAACCAAAGTTCTTCAGGTAATCGATACGCTGCTTGGTTTTGGCATCGTGACAGACGATGGCGCCACC
>CAYGMS010000123.1:0-6935 GCA_964350905.1 uncultured Thiobacillus sp.
CGATGGGCAAGTCGGCGCAGTTCCCGCTGCATGTCTGGCTGCCCGATTCGATGGAGGGCCCGACGCCGATTTCCGCGCTGATCCACGCGGCGACGATGGTCACCGCCGGCATCTTCATGATCGCACGCATGTCGCCACTGTATGAACTGTCCGACGTGGCCCTGAGCGTCATCATGGTCATTGGTGCGATTACCGCGCTGTTCATGGGCCTTCTCGGTATCGTGCAAAACGACATCAAGCGCGTGATTGCCTATTCGACGCTGTCGCAACTGGGCTACATGACGGTGGCGCTAGGCGCCTCGGCCTATTCGGTGGCGGTGTTCCACCTGATGACGCACGCCTTCTTCAAGGCGCTGCTGTTCCTGGCTGCCGGTTCGGTCATCATCGCCATGCATCACAATCAGGACATCCGCTACATGGGCGGACTGAAGAAATACATGCCGATTACCTGGATTACCTCGCTGATCGGCTCGCTGGCGTTGATCGGCACGCCGTTCCTGTCGGGTTTTTATTCCAAGGAAACCATCATCGAGGCGGTCAAGCTGTCGCACCTGCCGGTGGCCAATCTGGCTTACTGGGCGGTGCTGATCGGGGTGTTCGTCACAGCCTTCTATTCATTCCGCATGTATTTTCTGGTGTTCCACGGCAAGGAGCGTTTTCACAACGCACCTCACGCGCATGGCCATGACGACCACGGCCATCATGGCGAGAAACCCCACGAAACTCCGTGGGTGGTGACCGGGCCCTTGCTCGCACTGGCTTTGCCGTCGCTGGCAATCGGCTACATGACCATCGAGCCGATGCTGTTTGGTGATTTCTTTGGCAACGCCATTTATGTCGCTGACCGCCATCCGGTGATGCATGAGTTGAATCAACACTTCCATGGCGCAGTTGCCATGGGGCTGCACGCAGTGATGACCCTTCCATTCTGGCTGGCGGCGGCAGGTGTGGGTTTGTCCGCGTTCTTCTATCTCAAGCGCCCGGACATCCCGGCGGCAATCATGAAGCGCTTCAGCTTCATCCACAGCATGCTGGTCAACAAATACTGGTTTGACGAGTTTTACAGCGCCATCTTCGCCAAGGGCGCACGCCTGCTCGGCGGCAGCCTGTGGCGACGCGGCGACCAGGCGGTCATCGATGGCCTGATCATCAATGGCTCGGCGCATCTGGTCGAACGCCTGTCCCGACTGGTGCGTGCATTCCAGACCGGTTACATCTACCACTACGCGTTTGCCATGCTGATCGGGGTATTTGCCCTGGTGACATGGTTCGCGCGGCTTACATAAACAATACCCATGTTCGGACAGTCGATACTCTCTCTCGTCATCTGGGTCCCGATTCTGGCCGGGGTGGCAGTTCTTGCCACCGGCTCGGATCGCAACGCGGCGCTTGCCCGCTGGATAGCATTGGCGGGGTCGCTGCTTGGGCTGATCGTGGCGATCCCGCTGGTGACGGATTTCAATACCGGCACCTCAGCCATGCAGTTTGTGGAGAAAGCGGCCTGGATCCCGGCATTCAATATCCATTATCACTTGGGGGTCGACGGCATTTCCATGCCGCTGATCCTGCTGAACAGCTTCATCACCGTGCTGGTGGTGATCGCCGGCTGGCAGGTGATCCAGGACAAGGTCGCGCAATACATGGCAGCCTTCCTGATCATGTCCGGCCTGATCAACGGCGTGTTCGCCGCGCTTGACGGCATCCTGTTCTATGTCTTCTTCGAAGGCATGCTGATTCCGCTGTACCTGATTGTCGGCGTGTGGGGCGGCCCCAACCGCGTCTATGCCGCATTCAAGTTCTTCCTCTACACCTTGCTCGGCTCTTTGCTGATGCTGGTGTCGATGCTCTATCTGTATTTCCAGTCGGGCGGCAGCTTCGATATCCAGACCTGGCATGCCACCACGCTCGGCATGACGGCGCAGACGCTGATGTTCTTCGCCTTCCTGCTGGCGTTCGGGGTCAAGGTGCCGATGTGGCCGGTGCATACCTGGTTGCCGGATGCCCACGTCGAAGCCCCCACCGGCGGTTCGGTGGTGCTGGCGGCGATTACGCTGAAGGTTGGCGCCTACGGATTCCTGCGCTTCATCCTGCCGATATTGCCGGACGCCAGCCATGAGTTCGCCTGGTTCGTCATCATGCTGTCGTTGATTGCCGTGGCCTACATTGGCCTGGTGGCGCTGGTGCAGTCCGACATGAAAAAGCTGATCGCCTATTCGTCGATTGCGCACATGGGTTTCGTCACCCTTGGCTTCTTCATGTTCAATCCGATGGGTGTCGAAGGTGGCCTGGTGCAGATGATCTCGCACGGCTTCGTTTCGGCCGCCTTGTTCCTCTGCATTGGCGTGATGTACGACCGCCTGCATTCGCGTCAGATCAAGGACTACGGTGGTCTGGCCAACAAGATGCCGGTGTTCGCCGCCTTCTTTATGCTATTCGCCATGGCCAATGCCGGCCTGCCCGCTACCAGTGGCTTCGTTGGCGAGTTCATGGTCATCATGGCCGCGGTCGAGGTCAATTTCTGGTTTGCATTCGTTGCTGCCACCACCTTGATCTTCGGCGCGGCTTATACCCTGTGGATGTACAAACGCGTGGTGTTCGGCTCGATCACCAACCCGAAGGTCGATGAGATGAGCGATGTCAACGCCCGCGAGATCCTGCTGCTGGGTGTGCTTGCCATTTGTGTGCTGGCCATGGGCCTGTATCCCAAGCCGTTCACCGATGTGATGCACGTGTCTGTGGTCGACCTGTTGGCGCACGTCGCCCAAAGCAAATTACCGTGAGCGACCGCCCATGAGCACTACTTCAATGCAACTCGCCCAATTTGTTCCCGCCTTGCCCGAGATTTTCGTGCTGGTCATGGTGTCGTTGATTCTGATCATTGATGCGGCCGTCGACGACAGCAAGCGTTACCTGGCTTATGTGTTGTCGCTGGTCACCCTGGCAGGCGCGGCCTACCTGACAGCCCATGATTTATCCACCATGCCGGTGCTGACGCTCGGTGGTCTTTTCATCGACGATCCCCTGTCGGATGTGCTGAAACTGTTCCTGTACCTGACCGTGGCCGTGGTGCTGGTGTATTCGCGGGATTACCTGACCGAACGCGGACTCTACAAAGGCGAGTTTTTTGTGCTGGCGCTGTTTGCGTTGCTGGGCATGATGGTGATGGTGTCAGCCAGTCATTTCCTCACGCTGTATCTCGGCCTCGAACTGCTGTCGCTGTCCCTGTATGCCATGGTCGCATTGCAGCGCGATTCCAGTGTGGCGACTGAGGCGGCGATGAAATACTTTGTGCTCGGCGCGCTGGCTTCGGGCATGCTGCTCTACGGCATGTCGATGGTGTACGGCGTCACCGGCTCGCTTGCGCTGGGCGACATGGCCATTGCCCTGCAGGACGGCACCGACCTGCGCATTCCGCTGGTGTTTGGCGTGGTCTTCATTGTTGCCGGCCTGGCATTCAAACTCGGTGCGGTGCCGTTTCATATGTGGGTGCCCGACGTCTATCACGGCGCGCCTACCGCGATGACGCTGTTCATCGGCTCCGCGCCCAAAATTGCCGCGTTTGCCTTTGTCGTGCGCATACTCGGCCAGGGCCTGGAATCGCAGGTCGCCGAATGGCGCGACATGCTGGTGATCCTCGCCGTGCTGTCGATGGCCGTCGGCAACATCGCCGCCATCGCGCAAACCAACCTCAAGCGCATGCTCGCGTATTCCACCATCTCGCACATGGGCTTCATGTTGCTGGGCATATTGGCTGGCTCGCAAAACGGCTACGGCAGCGCGATGTTCTACGTGCTGGTCTATGCGCTGATGAGCCTGGGCAGCTTCGGCATGATCCTGCTGCTGTCACGGGCTGGTTTTGAATCCGATCAACTGGATGATTTCAAGGGCCTGAACCGGCGCAGTCCTTGGCTGGCGTTCCTGATGCTGCTGCTGATGTTCTCGATGGCCGGCGTGCCGCCCACCGTCGGTTTCTATGCCAAGCTCGCCGTGCTGCAGTCCGTCGTCGAAATTGGCTACGTCTGGCTGGCCGTCGCCGCCGTGCTGTTCTCGCTGGTGGGAGCCTTCTACTATCTGCGCATCGTGAAATTGATGTATTTCGATGCCCCTCGCGACACCACGCCAATTACCATCAGTCCTGACATCCGGCTCATCATGTCGGCCAATGGACTGGCCGTGCTGGCGATAGGCATCCTGCCGCAGCCCTTGATGGCGGTCTGCATGCATGCCATCGGTGCATCGTTCTGAACCCAGATTGTCCATTAGCCTTACAGCCGTTCGCCCTGAGCTTGTCGAAGGGTTGCATTGCCACAAACTGTGGCTGATATGAACCAAACCCGGCCGGAGCAGGTCTGCTCCGGCGTTACTGAGCTTTTCGGAACCATCGTGAATTTCTCCACCACCCTGTTGCTGATCCTGGCATTCATCGCCGCCAACCTGCCGTTTTTAGCCGAGCGCATTTTTTTCATCGCCAAACCCAAAGCGGGCAGCAAGAATGTTGCCTGGCGTCTGCTGGAACTGGTTGTCCTGTTCTTCTTGGTCGGCGGCATCGCATGGCTGCTGGAAGGCAAGCTCGGCGACGTGCACAAACAGAACTGGGAGTTCTACGCGGTGAATGCCTCGTTATTCGTGGTGTTTGCCTATCCGGGGTTTGTGTACCGTTATCTGTGGCGGAGGCGAGGCGCCTGAGGCGTGCCGAAATCAAGCATGAATACTCAGGAGTTCAAACTTCGCGGTGAATATGTTGCGCTATGCGACTTGCTCAAGCTCGCTGGCATCGCTGACAGTGGCGGACAGGGCAAACTCATGATCGCCAATGGTGAAGTGACCGTTGACGGCCAGCCCGAGAGCCGCAAGACGGCGAAGATACGGGCGAATCAGACGGTGCAGTGTTTGGGACAGAGCGTGCTGGTTGTGGCGGCTTAAAGTTTAAAGAAAACAGAAGAAGAAACGACCTGTATCAAACTCCACCGCCAGCCGCGCGCCGCGGTTGAGCGCATAGTCCCATGACCCCTTGGTGGCGCAGCCTTCGTGGCATTCGCTTACCCCTGCCGGGGATTCCAGATCGCGTTCGCGGTCATACCAGCTCAACAACATGGTGTCTTCACCCAACTGCTGCTGCGCGATGGCGCTGGCCAGTTTCAATGCGGCATTGAAGTCGAGGCCAAGTTCTCGGGTATCAAGATAGAGCGTTTTCATGGTTCGGAATGAGTCAGTGCCTTTAAAGCATAGAGCATATCCAGCGCGGCTTTCGGGGTGAGGGCGTCCGGGTCGAGCTCGCGCAGTTGATCCAGTGCGGGATGCGGGGGCGGCGCGTCGTTGGGGATGTGGGCGACGAAGAGATCGCCCTGCGGACCGGGTTGCAGTTGCGCGTCCTCGAGTTCGCGCAGATGACGCCGTGCGGCGTGGATGACCGGGCTGGGCACGCCGGCCAGACGGGCAACCTGAATGCCGTAGCTTTGCGAGGCCGGACCTTCTTCCACCGCATGCAAGAAAACCAGGTCCGCGCCATGCTCCTTGGCGTCCAGATGCACATTGGCGAGCTGCTTGTATTCGTTGGCGAGTTGCGTCAGTTCAAAGTAATGCGTGGCAAACAGGGTGAAGGCACGGGTGGCGCTGACCAGATGCCGTGCCACGGCCCAGGCCAGGGCGAGGCCGTCGAAGGTGGAGGTGCCACGTCCGATTTCGTCCAGCAGGACCAGACTGTTGGCACTGGCGTTATGCAGAATGTGGGCGGTTTCGGTCATCTCGACCATGAAGGTCGAGCGCCCGCCCGCCAGATCGTCCGATGCGCCGATGCGGGTGAATATCTGGTCGACTTCCCCAATTTTTGCCGAGCGGGCAGGCACCCACAGGCCACAGCAGGCCAGCAGCGTGATCAGCGCAACCTGCCGCATGTAGGTCGATTTTCCGCCCATGTTGGGGCCGGTGATCAGCAGCATCTGGCGGCTGCGGTTGAGGCTGACGTCGTTGGCGATGAAATGGGCGACCTGCGCTTCGACCACCGGATGACGGCCGCCGCGAATCACGATGCCGGGTTCGTCGCTGTAGTCCGGGGCGTTGAGCTTGAGCGTGCGCACGCGCTCGGCCTGACTCGCCAGCACATCGGCTTCGGCCAGCGCTGAAGCCAGTTGCAGCAGGGCGGGCACGTGCGGTGTGAGCGTTTCCAGCAGTACCTCGAACAGCGCTTTCTCGCGCGCCAGGGCGCGCTCCTGTGCCGACAGCGCCTTGTCTTCGAAGGCTTTCAGTTCCGGCGTGATGTAGCGCTCGGCATTTTTCAGCGTCTGGCGACGACGGTAATCGTCGGGGACTTTGTCCGATTGCGCGCGGCTGACTTCGATGTAAAAACCATGCACCTTGTTGTATTCGACCTTCAACGTGCTGATGCCCGAACGGGCGCGCTCGCGCGTTTCCAGTTGCAGCAGAAAAGCGCCGGCGTCGCGCGTCAGTGCGCGCAGCTCGTCGAGATCGGTGTCGTAGCCATCGGCAATCACGCCGCCTTCGCGCAGCACACTGGCAGGCTCGGGTTGCACAGCCTGGGCGAGCAGTTCATGCAGATCGGGACGGGCAGCGAGCGCCGCACCCAGTTCGGACAGACGCGCATGGTCATCGGGCAAGGCGGCAGCCAGATCGGGCAACAGCGCCAGCGTGTCGCGCAGGCCGGAGAGATCGCGCGGACGTGCATTCTTCAGCGCAATACGGCCACTGATGCGCTCGACGTCGGCACAGCTTTTGAGTAGCTGGCTGATTGCTTTTGCAGTGTCCGGCGCTTCGGCCAGCATGCCGATGGCATCGCGTCGCTTGCCGAGCACAATCCGGTCGCGCAGAGGGTGGTGCAGCCAGTGACGCAGCAGTCGTGTGCCCATGCCGGTGGCGGTGGTGTCGAGCACCGACAGCAAGGTCGGCGACGCTTCACCACGCAGGGTTTCGGTGAGTTC
>CAYGMS010000124.1:0-6906 GCA_964350905.1 uncultured Thiobacillus sp.
CTTCGATTCGTGCAAATAACCCAATCTCCTTGAGAAGGAGCGCGCAACTCGTTCTGGGGCATCGGCAACAAATCTTTGGACCAGTAGGCCCGGATGGTTGGATTGAACGGCATTGAGTGCAAGTCGGTTTGAAATTGCATGTGGCAGCACCGCTCTCCACTTTCCCCGTTCCTGAACTAACCCGCGTTTTTGAAGTTCAGAAACGTTTCGGTAAAACGTTGGGATCGTGACTTCAGCAATAGCAGAAAGGATGGCTAGCTCGGAATCTTCGCTTACATCCTCAACATCGAATGAATAGAGGAGGCTCGCAGCCTCGGCACATCGTTGAAGCTCGTCGCTTTCAGTGTGCTTCTGAACAAATAGGCGCTTGAAGAGTTCATCATCCCGAAGCTGCCCTAATTCACCTTTGGCTTCAGAGGTTGATGCCAAGGCAAATGCAACTCGTGCGTTCCCATCAGAGAACTCGACAATTTTGTCGACATCCAGGTCAGAAAGGGTTTGAAAATGGCGCTTAAGGAGCTTTGCGATTACTTCACCAGATGACCCTTCCAGGTGATAACAGGCGGTTCCCTCTGGCAAGTTATCTCTTATGTCGTACTCAACCGTGACAAGCCGAATCTTGCTATCAGGGTGCTTTGCAATTTCCGTGAGCTTCTGATGGACGTCTTGTCCACAGTTGTCGACGACAACGACGCTGTCCGATCCTTCTAGAACAAGGGCCTCAAGCATCGCTGCTGGCTGTGGTGTCGGATTGTCAGACAGGTCGGTATAAAGCACATTACCTTGGTCAAGCGACTCATTGGTAGTTGCGATTCGGTTATCGAATAGGGCCTGAACAAGGCGTGTCTTACCAACCCCGGACAAACCAACGATGCGTACCGACGTGCCGTTTTTGCAGAGATCTCCGCGCAGCCTGTTTATAGCGTCAATGACCTCAATTCCTTTCTCAGTGTTTGGGATAAGGATTTTGATCTTGTCGTCCAGCAGATACTCGTCTTCGACGCTTTTTTCGTGATATGCCCACGGCCCGTAAGGTCTCCACCCCTCAAGCGGCCTTCCAAGCTCATTTCTCACCCAGGTGACTATTGAAGGGGTGTTCTCTATCCAATCAGCAATCCTTCTACTGTCGTAAAAATCCAGCAAGACCTTGCTAGCCAACCCATGTTCCGCCAAGCAATCGGCCATGACCTGTCTGCGGTCCGACAACGACAAGTCCGACAGATCATCTCTGGTCGAAACGATTATGTAGGCTCCAGACTTGCCAGCAAGATCAATTATGGCCGGGCGCAATACCCCCTTGGGGGCCATTTCTCCGGGGATTTTGGGTTTACCAAAGGGTTCCGCTTTGACTTGATAGACAGTGGAATATTTGGGTATGTATCCACTTATACCAACGCCGGGGGCGATCTCCACGCGGACATCTACACCACCGTCTTTTGCTCTTTGGTCCCCGCCCCAGGTAACTGCATCTGTTCCAATTCCTTTGGCTTGGAGATCTGCTTTGCAAAGCCGCGCCACTAGCTCACGGGCTTGGCCGTCGTTAAGAGCCTTTATGTCTGATGATGTGATGCGAAATATCGGATGCATTTCTGTTGGCCTTCGGCGAGCGTGCGCTATGGAAGATGGTCAGTATGCAATTTTACGCGCGCCTCATATTCCCGATAGAGCTTAAGTAGCCTGTCTAACGTGGCCGGGCTCACTGTCCTGCCAAGATTCTCGGCGATCCCATCTAGACCGATCGCGCGACCTGACTTCTTTGCTTCAGCCCGGAATTTATCTATCCATTTCGGTCATGTTATTGAGAAGTTGCCTTTAATGGCGGAAGTGGCCATTCGTGGAAATCGAAAGGGATTTTCACGGCTGCCATTTTGCCAATGGCCGGTTAGAAACATTCAGAGGACGCATTCATAGTGCGAAGCGTACGGCAGCTTTGGCCGATTATGCAAAGTTGTTGATTATGGAAAGTGGCTTGGATGATTGGCCACGAGAACGAGGCAGCAATGGGGTTAGCAGCAGATGGTGCTGTAGCAAACTCGACATAATTTCAGCGGTGATCTGAAGTAACGGCTCCACTTCAGGAGACCGTTATGAAATCCACTTCAACACACCGGGCCACGCCGAAGTCCCGCGCATCCGCAACATTCTCGGCATCCATTACTGAAGAACTGCGCCGCTACGATGATCACCTGCGGGATGTTCGCGGCCTGGCATCCGGTACACGCAAGGGATTTCTTCGCGTTGTTGGCTTGTTGCTGCAACAGAAGTTCAAGGGTCGTTCGATCGAAATGTCACGGCTTCGACCAGATGACATTCGCCAATTCCTTGCCCGCCAGTTGGAAGCACACAGAACAGCATCCAACGCATCCCATCATGCAGCGTCATTACGGAGCTATTTCCGTTATCGGGCCACCTGCGGTGACCCTGTCAGCAAGCTGACTGCGGTCATTTCGAACCCGGTCCACTGGAAACTTGCGACGCTGCCACGGGCACTGAAACCTGAAGAGGTCGATCGGCTCTTGAGCACGGCTCCAACTGGGCGTCGTCTGCCAATGCGCGCTTATGCCATTGTTCGCTGTGCGCTGGACTTGGGGCTGCGCGCAGGCGAAATCGCGCGTCTTGCAATGAGCGACATCGACTGGCGCGCTGGTACGGTGACATTGAAAGGCACGAAGTCTCTGCGGCAGGATGTGCTGCCTTTACCGGTGGCAACTGGACAGGCGCTGGCCCAGTATCTCCAGCACGAGCGGCCAGTCACCCCTCACACTGCGCTCTTTGTTCGGTGCATAGCCGGGGAAGATCATCCCATCACCTCCTGCGCGATACAGAAGGTGATCAAACGCGCCTGCCGTCGTATTGGTTTGCCCACTGCCAGTGCCCATGCACTTCGGCACACGGTGGCCTGCCGTCTGGTCGAGCATGGCAGCTCGCTCAAGGAGGTGGCCGATGTGCTGCGCCACCGTTCGCTTAATACCACCTTGATCTACGCCAAGCTCGACACACCCAGGCTGTCGACCGTCCCACTACCGTGGCCTGGGAGCGGGTCATGAGCGCCCGTGTCAGTTTGCAACAGCGAATCGACGACTACCTGGCCGAACGACGACGCCTCGGTTTTACGTTGCGCTCCCGCGATACGCTCCTGGCCGGATTCGCCCATTATGTTGCCGACCGACGTCACCGTGGGCCACTGACAGCCGATCTCATGGTGGAGTGGGCACGTCAGGACAAATGGCACCGTGAAACGCCCTCTACCTGGGCAGCCCGTTTGGCGAAGCTGCGCCATTTCGCCCGTTACCTGAAGCAGTTTGAGCCGGATACCGAAGTGCCAGAGGAACGGGTCTTTGGACCGGAACCGGGACGTGTCGCCCCGCACATCTTCCATGAGGACGAAATCGTCGAGCTGCTGGCAGCGGCCCGCCAGCTTGGACCACAGGGGAGCATCCGTCCGGCAACGTATGAAACCCTGTTCGGCCTGATGGCCTCGACCGGCCTGCGCGTCTCTGAAGCCATTCACCTGCGTGATGCCGATGTTGATCTCAAGCAGGGGATGCTGATCATCCGGCAAACCAAGTTCGCCAAGTCGCGCCAACTGCCCATACACCCAAGTACCGTCGCCGCATTGGTGCACTACCGTCGGCAGCGTGCGCGGCATGTTCCCACCACGGCCGAGACCACTTTCCTCATCAGCAGCCGTGGCCAGCGACTGGGACAGCCGCTCAGCGAACGGCAGACACATCGCGTCTTCGACGGCTTACGCGACAGCTTGGGCTGGGTCAATCGCGGTGCGCATGAAGTCCCGCGGCTTCATGACCTGCGCCACACCTTCGCTGTCCGGCGCATGATGCTCTGGCATGCCGATGGCACCGACATTGACCAGATGATGCTGGCGCTATCAACCTACATGGGCCATGCCGAGATCTTCTATACCTACTGGTATCTGACGGCCGTGCCAGAGTTGATGGCACTCGCCGGCGGCAAGTTCGAGCGTTTCGCCGATCTTGCGGGAGAGTGCGATGAGTAAGCATGCCGAGTTGCCCCCTTCGTTTGCCGCGCTCGTCCAGGCCTACTTCGCCGAGTACCTGACCCAGCAGCGAGCGCTGAGCGCGCAGACCATTGCCGCCTATCGGGATGGTTTCGTGCTCTTCCTCAACTTTGCCGAAACACGGCTGAGCAAATCACCGGCCGCGTTGGCGCTGGCAGACATTACGCCGGAATTGATCATGGCCTTCCTCGATCATCTGGAACGGCAGCGACACAATTCCGTGAGCAGCCGCAATGCGCGCCTGGCGGCGCTGCGGTCGTTTCTGAAGTTCGCCGCCCATCGGGATGTGTCTTCGTTGCAGGTGATTGAACGCGCATTGGGCGTTCCGGTGAAACGGTTTGAGCGCCCCATGTTCGGCTACCTGTCCCGCGAGGAGATGCTGGCAGTAATTGGTACGCCGGATGGAACGTGGATTGGTCAACGGGATCACGTGCTGTTCCTGCTGTTGTACAACACCGGGGCACGCGTGTCGGAAATCATCGGGGTCAAGATCGGTGATGTGGTGCTCGACGACCGTGCCGCCTGCATCCATCTCCACGGCAAGGGCCGTAAGCAGCGCAGCGTACCGCTGTGGCGTTCGACCGTGAAGGCAGTGCGAGCATGGATCCGAGCAAATCCGCAATTCGGGACAGAAATGCCTCTGCTGCCGAATCGGAATGGGTGCGTAATGACCAGAACCAATGTTGCGCTCAGATTGGGATTGGCAGTCAAGCATGCGACGGGCACCTGTCCGGCCTTGGCGAAGCGCCGCGTGTCGCCGCACACCATCCGCCACACGACGGCAATGCATCTGTTACAGGCTGGCGTCGACATCAGCGTGATCGCTCTCTGGCTTGGCCATGAAAGCCCAGTCACCACGCATCTCTATGTCGAAGCTGATCTGACAATGAAGGAGCGGGCACTTGCAAGGCTTCACGAACCCGATGGAAAGATTCAGCGCTATCGGGCACCTGACGCGTTGCTCAACTTCCTGAAGAGCCTGTGATTATGCAAAGCTCCAAATTCGCGCTGGGTACTGCCTGACAGCTCCCGGCGCGTGTTCCAAAAAGCCACTTTCCATAATTAACGACTTTGCATAATCGGCCTTATGTAAAGCTTTGCATAAGGCCGAGGACCTGCCAGTTGGGATGGGCTGGGCCGACGTCGCTTCTTCGGTGCCAAAGCAAGTGGTAAACATGGCCTTTGTATAAACCCATTTAAGGCAGGCAAGACCACTCATGAGTTTATAAAAAAATTTCATGATCAAACCTGTAACTCAAGTTACACATGTGGTCCCCGCTTGTTCCGGCCGCTCGCTAGACTACGTAAATGACCGAGCTCTTCTCACTTGTCGGGTTTTACACGGGCTGGCGCGCACAGAATGGGGACTACTACAGCACGTCAGCTGATTTCGATGGCGTTTGGTGGCACTCCGAATATCTGGAGACGATTGAGGCCGCGGATTGTGCGTTTTATGCAGCTGCTCGTCGTGCTTTACTCCGCAAGTGGCTACGCTGGGTGGGCATCAAGATTTCGCCGCCGAACCAATGCGACTGATCACTACACACGACGCGCCGGGCGGACGGATGCTGTCAATAGTTGCCACGAGCCGGCCAGCTACTGTCTGGCTTCTATTGCACCCGGACGGCGTAAGCCCAAACCCGCATGGCGGGCAAGTGACCATTTTGCGATCGCTGGAGTACGGTGCCGGCGCGCAGGCCGAGAACTTCGCTATCCAGCAGGCGTTTGAGTGGCTTGGGGTAGCGGAGACCCAGGCCGATATCAGCGTTCAGGCTTGCAGGTCATCGGTACTTACTCGGCGTCATTATCGAGCCAAATTGTGACTTGGCCGCTTTTAACGCTTTGGTTCAACCATTTTGCCAAATTCTCTATCGAGTTGGCGCTTGGCTTCATTAGCAAAAAAATTAGGCTTGGGCGAATATTTGCTGAATGCTGCTAGCATTTTGGTCCTGGCGCGACCAATTTTATCGATGGTGCGTTGATCAAGCAATCGGCGCGCGAAGTGCTGTATGTCATCAAGCATGGCTAATATTTGAGCATCCCTAAACCCTTCAGCTGGGAAGATAAGGCTAGATTCCGCATTGAGAGACGAACCAATCGGTGCAATATTTAAGTTGTTTTCCCAAATCCAGATGCTGCTTGGGGTGGGTACAGCCAGAACGTCAAATACTGCCTTACCCCATTGCATATCCCAGTCAAAATGAGGGGAGATAAGCGCTGGCTGATCGCCATGCCCATCACAGCTGTATGCGGTAGCGACCCGCGCAAGCGGTAAGGTTTTCACAAGAAGCGCTACACCAAGATCAAGTGCGTTGTTAACTGGTTGCTGGTCTTTTGAACTCATGGGGCAGGCCGGAAGTTTGGCTCCCCATACCATTTTTCGGTATCTAGCCCATGTATGCTCTGTGAAACAAGCGACACCGATTCCTGTCCAGAAATCGTTGTTCTCAGGAAGTCCAATAATGGCAGCCGCCACATCCATCTTTTGTGCGTTTGTTTTGGGCGACTTAAATCTCAGTCTGGCCATTCGATCTCTGTGTCCAGAGATAGCGGCTACCTCAAGCCCATCTATGAATTGCAAAGCTATTAAATCTGCTGGGTGTGAACCTGTTCCCAGCCAAACTCCATTGCCATCTTGATATGCAAGAAAGCCCCTGCGCAGCAAAGCCTCAAGCAAGAGAGCATTCCCACTTATGCCTGAGTGTTGCAACCAGTCGGTTGTGATGCGTTGGGTTCTTCTCATGGCTCTCTATTGTTCGTCCAGTTCAGGATCAGGACTGCATACAAGCATAACTGCAGCTCGCACCTAGTTGTACCCCGGGTGTGCAGGGCACGCCAATCGCTGTAGAGAATTACGTCCGTCCGCC
>CAYGMS010000125.1:0-6902 GCA_964350905.1 uncultured Thiobacillus sp.
TGAAATCCGGAGGACGCAATGTTCAAACGCATCTTGGTGGCTGTGGACGGCAGCGACACAGCAGAATTGGCTTTACAGGAATCGATCAGGCTGGCCAAGGAAGTTCAGGCACAACTGCGGTTGGTGTATGTGATCGACGTTGTAAACCTCAATCTGGGATCAGAATTTCACTTTCCGTCCCCGGCTTCGGGTGCGTTGGCCAAGATGGGTCAGGATATTCTCGACAAGGCAGGTGCCGTGGTGAGCACAGCGGGGGTGCCGGTTGAAACAGCGCTGATCAGAATCGATACGCTGGGCCAACGCATTCCGGAAATGATTGTAGCGGACGCCGAAGCCTGGCCGGCAGACCTGATCGTGATCGGCACCCATGGTCGCAGGGGGCTGAGTCATTTGTTTCTTGGCAGTGTCGCCGAAGGCGTGGTGAGGGTGGCCACGAAACCGGTGCTGCTGATACGGGGGGGATGACTGTGCCGGATCGGTGTTGCACTTCAAGGTTTGGTTTTTTACTGTCAGAACCGTTCGTCGGCACGTAAATAACGCCACTGCCCTTCGGGTACTTTCGCCAGCGGAATACCACCCAGGCGGATACGTTTCATCGATACCACCTGAAGTCCGACGGCTTCGCACAGATGGGCAATCTGCCCGATCTGGGCGCCTTTCAATGCGACGCGCAAGCGGGTTTCATTTTGCCAGCTGACCTTGATGGCAGACGGGGTGCGACCGTTGAGCGTGATTGTTGACGCTTTAGCGTCTTTACTATCACGGCCTGCCCCTTGCGGGTGGTAGGGGATGCCTTTGTTCAGGCGCTTGAGACCGTTGGGGATGAGTTCGCCGCTGACTTCGACGATGACTTCGTGCTCCAGCGTGGCGGCGTCATCGGTGAGCTTGCGCACGATGCGCCAGTCCTGGGTGAAGACGACAAGCCCGCTGGCGTCGGTTTCCAACGGCACGCAGGCGGTGAGCTGGGTGAAGTGTGCTTTCAACGGCACGACGCCGGTGCCGTCGTGTTCCCACAGGGATTCGGCGCTGAAGAGTTTGAGTGCGGTTTTGTCGTCGTCACTGATGCGTACACCAGCCGGCTTGTTCAGCAGCAGGGTGACAGGCTCGATCTGGCTGGGGTCGGCCTGGGGGTCGATGTCGATGCGCTGGTTGGCCACGCGGGATTGCGGCTCTTCGATCACCACGCCATCCACGCGCACCCAGCCGCCGGTGATGATTTGTTCGGCTTCACGGCGTGAGCAGGCGCGCAGTTCGGCAACGCGTTTGGAGAGTCGGATGGAATCGGTCATGGTGAACTGGGGTGTACGGGGTGTGTGAGTTTACCGCTGCCAGGGCATGCGGGTGGCAAACAACTGCTGACGTAAGCCACGCGGCGGGCGCGGTTGTGGTGGTGCGTGTGGGCGCGGTATGCTCTTGAATCAACCAATCGGGAGCCCTCCATGAAAACTGCACTTGCATTGTCATTGTTGTTTTTGTCGTCATCAGCCATGGCCGCTGTGGTGGTCAAGGATGTCAGCTACAAGGCCGGTGAAACCGTGATGAAGGGTTACCTGGCGTTTGATGATGCAGCCAGGGACAAGCGCGCCGGGGTGCTGGTGGTGCCGGAGTGGTGGGGCGCAAACGATTACGCCCGCAAGCGTGCGCGCATGCTGGCCAACGAGGGCTATGTGGCGCTGGTGGTCGATATGTATGGCAACGGCCAGATTGCGACCAACCCGACCGAGGCCGGCGCACTGGCCGGTAGCATCAACAAGAATCCGCCGCTGGCCCTGCTGCGCTTTCTGGCCGCCGAAAAGTTTCTCAGCGCGCAACCCAATGTGAAACCAGGTGAACTGGCAGCGCTGGGTTACTGCTTTGGCGGCGGAGTGGTGTTGAACATGGCGCGTGCGGGCGTGCCGCTGAAATCGGTGGTGAGTTATCACGGTGTGCTGGCAACCGATGTGTCGGTCAAGCCAGGTGATATCAAGGCGAAGATACGCGTATTCCACGGCGAGGCCGACCCGGTGGTGCCGCCCGCACAGGTGGAAGCATTCAAGTTTGAAATGGACAACGCCAAGGCGGACTACATGTTTGTGTCCTATCCCGGCGTGAAGCACACCTTTACCAACCGCGAAGCCGACAGTTATGCGGCGCAGTTTGGCCTGCCGCTGAAATACGACCATGCGGCCGATACCGATTCGTGGACGCGGACGCTGGAGTTCCTCAAGTCCACGCTGAACCAGCAATGAGCGATACCTGCGATCACGACTGCCATGCGCCGCACGATGGTGGCAGCATCGGCATTCCTCAAGTCGGGTCGTTTGATCCGGTAGCGTTCGAGCGTGCCATCAACGACATGCTCGTGGCCTGCGGCGTGGCACCGGATTCGGTACACACCGGGCGCACGGCCGAACGGGTGCGCGAACTGTGGCAGAAACGGCTGCTCGGTGGCTATGCCATTTCACCTGCCGATGCGCTGGGCGATGGCTTTGCCGATGACGGCGATGACATGGTGGTGGTGCGCGGCATTGCGGTGCATGGCGTGTGCCCACATCATCTGGTGCCGTTTCGCGGCGTGGCGCATGTGGCCTATATCCCGGGTGGGCGGCTGCATGGCTTTGGCCGGGTCGCGCGCATGGTCGATGCAATCGGCCATCGCTTCACGTATCAGGAATGGATGACGCGCGATATCGCCGAGGCGCTCGTCACCCACGGCCAGGCGAAAGGCGCGGCCTGCATGATCGAGGCCGAGCAATTGTGTCTGCTGCTGGGAGAAGACCGGCGCGGCGACGAACGGGTGGTGACGCAGGCATTTATCGGCAACTTCAAAACCAGCGATCAGCTGCGCAATGAGTTTTTGCGCGCCACCCTGCAGCGGGAATTGCGTTGACAGAGGAAACGCTGAATCCGCACAAGCCGTCATCTGATTGGAAACCAGAATGGAACACAACCCGGAACATGACGCGCGCCGTCCGCGTACCCTGATTCTGCCTCCGGCGCCCTATGCGGCCGCCATGCTGGGCGGTTGGTGGCTGGATCGTCAATGGCTGGTGATGCCGCTTGATCTGGGAGCAGCAACGATCCCGTCAGGCTGGTTGGCGGTGGGCCTGGGGCTGGCGTTGTTTGCCTGGACACTGTGGACGTTTGTGCATCATCGCACCACGGTCAACCCGTATGCAGGCGCTTCCACCCTGTGTACCAGCGGGCCGTTCCGATTCAGCCGCAACCCGATTTACCTCGGCGACTGGTTCATTCTGCTTGGCGTGTCGCTGCTGCTGGGCACGATCTGGCCGTTACTGTTTGCCCCGCTGATTTGGGCCATGCTGCGCTTTGGTGTGATCCGGCACGAAGAAGCCCACCTCGAAGCCAAGTTCGGGGATGACTATCGGGCCTATAAAACCCGGGTCCGGCGCTGGATCTGACCTCAACAGCTTTATCCGTTCAGTCCGGGGCTACAGTGCGGCCAGGCCTGGCCGTTATTGACTGAAATCCACTCTCAGGCGCCGACCATGAACGTGACTCTGTACGACAAGTCGATTGACGTTAGGCTGACGGCAGCCGCTGAACGCGCGCTCAGTCTGCGGGCGACGCCGCTGGTTGCCGAAATGGAATTGCTGTTCTCCTGCCTGCTGCGCAAGCGGGTGTGTTTTGGAGAATCGGCAGATGAAGCGACTGCGGTAAACGAGCAACTTTCAGTGCGTTTCAAACCCATCATGACGCGACGCTGCAGTGTGGCCGAAGGTGGGGCTACGCCCCCTTCGGAGGGATTCCCGCTCGAAAACCCGCGCCCTTTTGTGCCCAGCTGGCTGGCGATAGACTATCGCCGTGGCGAGTGGGTGGGTCAATTCGGCTACGCTGAATAATCCGCAGTTGGCTTCGCGGCGCGCCGTGATCAGGCAGGCCTGTCAGGCTTGAATAATCGGGCCGAATACTTCCAGCGCGTTGCGTGTCGTGGCATCGCGAACATCCGCCACAGTCATTCCCCGTAGCTCGGCCAGCGACTGCGCGATGCGCGGCAGTTCGCCGGGCGCATTGCGCCCGCGCCCGATCCACACCGGCGGAATGTCGGGGCTGTCGGTTTCCAGCACGATGGCGTCCAGCGGCAGATCGACCGCCAGCCGCCGCAGATTGTTGGCACGTGGCCAGGTGAAAGCGCCGCCGAAGCCGAGCTTGAATCCCAGTTTGATGAATTCGCCCGCCTGTTGCGGGCTGCCGTTGAAGGCGTGGGCGATGCCGCCGCGCACCTTGATCTTGCGCAGGTGCTTCAGGATCTGGTCGTTGGCGTAGCGGCAGTGCAGCAGCACGGGCAGGTCGTATTCCTGTGCCAGCTTGAGTTGTTCGATGTAAAAGGTTTCCTGGGTGGCGAAATCGAGCTTGGGAACGAACAGATCGAGCCCGATTTCGCCGATGGCGACCGGGCGTTGTGCTTCGATCTGCGCGCGCAGATCGGTCAGGTGCTCGGGGCGGTGCACGTCGAGCAGCATCGGGTGCAGGCCCCACGCGGGCAGGCTGCCGGGATAACGCGCGCAGGTGGCGGACACCGCAGCGAAGTTGTCGCGGCTGACGGCGGGGACAATCTGGATGGCGACACCGGCTTCGACGGCACGTGCGTACTCGGCGTCGCGGTCGGCATCGAATTCCGCTGCGTCGAGGTGGCAGTGGGTGTCGATAAAAAACGGCGCCCTGGAAGACGCCGTTTTGTTTGATGCAGCCATCAACGATCAGTCGTTGTTGGCAAAGCCCAGCAGGTGCAGCAGGCTGGTGAACAGGTTGAAGATCGCCACAAACAGCGTGACGGTCGCCATGATGTAGTTGGTTTCGCCGCCGTTGATGATGTTGCTGGTCTCATACAGGATGAGGCCGGACATCAAGAGTACGAACATGGCGGATACTGCCAGCGACAGGCCGGGCATCTCGAAGAAGATCGCGCCAAGGCCGGCGAGGAAGGCGACCAGGATACCGACCATGAGGAAGCCACCCATGAAGCTGAAATCCTTGCGGGTGGTCATCACGTAGGCCGACAGGGCCAGGAAGATTGCGGCGGTGCCGCCCATCGCCATCATCACAACCTGGGAGCCGTTGGGCAGCGACAGGTAGGCGTTGAGAATCGGGCCGAGCGTGTAGCCCATGAAGCCGGTGAGGGCGAACACGAAGGCGATGCCGAGGCCGCTGTCGCGGAACTTGGTGGTCAGGAACAGCAGGCCGAAATAACCGACCAGCGTGATGATGAGGCCGGGGTGCGGCAGGTTCAGCGACATTGACAGGCCGGCGGTCAGCGCGGAGAACGCCAGCGTCATCGACAGCAGCATGTAGGTGTTTTTGACGACCTTGTTGGTCGAGGCGACCGCAGACTGGCTGCGGTTAATCGTGGTGACTTGCGGATTCATGTAGGCTCCTTGCGAAAAACAACTAATGACAACGCCTTTAAGGGCTTGAACGCGAGTATAGAGGGTTTTGGCGGGCGATGGTTCCCGAAGCCCTGTTGGTAGCAGGGATTTTCTTCATCGGTCAGTCGTTCTTTTTCGCGCTGTGTTGCATCAGGTTCATCAATTCGCCGGGCAAGGGAAAGACGATGGTGTTGGTTTTGTCACCGGCGATGTTGGAGAGCGTCTGCAGATATCGCAACTGCATGGCTTCGGGCCTGACCGCAAGGATTTCGGCAGCGGCCAGCAGCTTTTCCGAGGCCTGCAGTTCACCTTCGGCATGAATGATCTTGGCGCGCCGTTCGCGTTCGGCCTCGGCCTGCTTGGCGATGGCGCGCACCATGGTTTCGTCGATGTCAACGTGCTTGATTTCGACGTTGGAGACCTTGATGCCCCAGGCGTCGGTTTGCGCGTCGAGCAGTTGCTGGATGTCCTGGTTCAGGCGTTCGCGTTCGGCCAGCATGTCGTCGAGTTCGTGTTTGCCCAGCACCGCGCGCAGCGTGGTCTGCGCCAGCTGGCTGGTGGCGACCAGGAATTCTTCCACCTGCAGAATCGCCTTGGCCGGATCGATGACGCGGAAATACAGTACGGCGTTGACCTTGACCGACACGTTGTCGCGCGAGATCACGTCCTGACTCGGCACGTCCAGCACCACGGTGCGCAAATCGACCCGCACCATTTGCTGGATGCCTGGAATGACGAGGATCAGGCCTGGCCCCTTCACTTTCCAGAAGCGGCCGAGCATGAATATCACGCCGCGTTCGTATTCGCGCAGGATGCGCAAGCTGGCGATTGCGATTGCGACGATAAAAAACACGATGGTCAGACCGCCGAATTCAAACATGGCCATTCTCCTTTTGAGGTTCTACTTCCAGCGTCAGATTGTCCCGGCTGCGTACCCGCACCAGGCTGCCGCGTTTGAGTGGCACGCTGCTGCGCACCTGCCACTGTTCGCTGTGGACGCGGGCCCAGCCAACATGCTCCATGTCTTCCAGGATTTCGCCGCGGGCGCCGATCATTCCCTCGGCGCCAGTCACCACCGGCCGCGCGCGTGCCTTGATCGCCATGCCGACAACAAAGAAGCTGAACAGTCCGCTTGTCAGTGCTACCGGGACGATCAGCAACCATGGAACGCCATAGCCGGGGACATCGGTATCGATCAGCATCACCGAGCCGATGACGAAGGCAATCAATCCCCCCAGTCCCAGCGCGCCAAAGC
This sequence comes from uncultured Thiobacillus sp., assembly GCA_964350905.1. Lineage (GTDB taxonomy): Bacteria > Pseudomonadota > Gammaproteobacteria > Burkholderiales > Thiobacillaceae > Thiobacillus. The sequence continues at coordinate 6,622 of CAYGMS010000125.1, forward strand.
TGGGGACGAAGGCTTCCGAAATCATCAGGATGATGCCGAGGATCATCAGCGCGAGGCCAGCGTAGCTGATCGGCATGATCTGCAGCGCGAACAGCGCCAGCAGCAGGCAGATGCCGCCGACCACGCCGGGGAACAGCATGCCGGGATTGGAGAATTCGTAGATCAGCCCGTAGATGCCGAGCAGCATCAGGATGTAGGCGATGCCGGGGTCGCCGATCACCGCCAGCAACCGGCTACGCCAGTCGGGCTGGACGCGCTCGACGGTGGCATTGGTGGTATCC
>CAYGMS010000126.1:0-6834 GCA_964350905.1 uncultured Thiobacillus sp.
CGTCCAGATTCAGCAGATAGGCCGGAACCTTGTCTTGCGACAAGGATTCGGTTGCCGCGTGCACGCGCTGGCGTGCTTCGAGGCGGAGCTGGTCCAGTTCGGTACTGCGTGACTGGATGTTGCCCAGCGTTTCCAGTGGGCGTGCACGCGCAAGCAGCAGGTCGCCCTTGACCAGTTGCGCCAAGCGAAAATTCGGGTGTTGCTGAGTCAGTTTATCGACTGCAGTTACAGCCTCAGGCATCCGGCTTTGCGTAACCGCCAGCAGACTGTTGGTCAACTGGCGATCAGCATCCACCTCGGCCGCATGTGCAACGGAGGTGGCTAACAGAAACGTGAGGAGCAGGCGGTACATTTATCGGGAGGTCTCGCTAATGATGCGCCACTGGCCATTCTGCAGCGCCAGCTTCAGCGTTTTGGTAACGGTCGAGCGCAGCAGGTCGGAGCGGTAGGCCTGGCGGAACGTGGCGCTGACCGTGTCGCCTTGCTGCTCAATCTTCAGATCACTGATTTGCACATCGATCGTCTTGGGTGCCGTGATGCGGTCGCGGCGCTGGGCTTCCCAGGCAGAACGGGTCATGCCGCTTGATGTGAAATCACTGGCATAAGCCGCCAGATAGGCGTTCACGTCGCGATTGGACCAGGCTTGTGCCCAATTGTTGACGGCAGCTTCGACATTATTGTTTGCCGCAGCGGGTGCAGGGGCCGGCTTGACCGGTGCGGGCTCGGCAGCCGCGGGTTTGGCGGCCGGCTTAAGCGCGGCTACCACCGGTTTGGTGACAGACTTGCGGGGTTGACCCTGGATCAGGTCCTGGATCAGGGCCAGCTTGGTTTGCGCGGTAGCGTTCTTGTTGTCGAGTGCCAGCGCCTTGTCGTAGGCAATGGAAGCCATCTTGGCATAGATGTCGCCCAGATTCTCGTGTGCAGTGGCATAGCTGGGATGGGTGCGAATCGCCATTTCCAGCGCGTTTTTCGCCGAGTCGTACTTGCTTTGCGAGGCGTAGAGGACGGCGAGGTTATTGTAGGGCTCGGGCAGTTCGGGGAAGTCCTCGGTCAGCCCGGTGAACACGGTGATGGCATCGTTGGTCTTGCCCTGGTCGGCGAGGATCAGGCCTTTCAGAAAGCGCGCCTGGGCGTCCTTTGGATTCTTGGTCAGATAACGATTGGCACGGTCGAGCGCGCCGGTCAAATCACCCTTGCGGAACTGGGCGTTGATTTCCTGAACTTCAGTGGCCAGCGCGGACGTGCTGACCAGGATGGCGCAGGTGGCAACGACAGCGAAGAAGCGGGACAAGGCCATGTGATATGCTCGGTTCATCTTGAGAAGCAGGCATTCTAACAATATCGACCCCGCTGAGACAGTCGGCATTCCGCTTGATTCCCGTAACGTGTCATTCCATCCGTAGCTTGCCCGCACTATGTTGCACATTGCCAATTCCCTGACGCGCTCCAAAGAGGAGTTTGTTCCACTCATTCCGGGGCGAATCCGCATGTATGTATGCGGCATGACCGTGTACGACCTGTGCCATCTGGGGCACGCACGGGTGTTTGTGGTGTTCGACATGGTGACGCGCTGGCTGCGCGCGAGCGGCTATCAGGTCGAATACGTAAGAAACATTACGGACATAGATGACAAAATCATTAGGCGTGCGCAGGAAAAGGGTGAAACCCCGGCCGAACTGACCGAGCGCTTCATTGCCGAGATGCATGAGGACGAGCGCGCGCTGGGCGTGCTGCCGCCCGACCATGAGCCCCGCGCGACCGCTTATGTGGCGCAGATGCTGGCCCTGATCACCCAACTGGAAAAGAAGGGGCTCGCTTACCCGGCCGCCAATGGCGACGTGTATTACAGCGTGCGCGGCTTTGCGAATTATGGCCGCTTGTCCGGCAAGAGCCTGGATGAGTTGCGCGCAGGCGAACGGGTGGAAATCGACAGCCATAAACGCGACCCGCTGGATTTTGTGTTGTGGAAAGCCGCCAAGCCAGGCGAGCCTGCATGGGAATCGCCGTGGGGGCCGGGTCGTCCCGGCTGGCATATCGAATGTTCTGCCATGAGCGCCGATCTGCTCGGACACCACTTCGATATTCACGGTGGCGGCCAGGATCTGCAGTTTCCGCATCACGAAAACGAAATCGCCCAGTCCGAGGGTGCGCATGGCTGCACTTTCGTGAATTACTGGATGCACAACGGCTTTGTGCGGGTGGACAACGAGAAAATGTCCAAATCGCTGGGCAATTTTTTCACCATCCGTGAAGTGTTAAAGAAATATGACGCCGAAGTGGTGCGTTTCTTCATCCTGCGTGCCCATTACCGCAGCCCGTTGAATTACTCCGATGCCCATCTGGACGATGCCAGGAGTGCACTGGCACGGTTGTATACCGCACTGAAAAATACGCCCATGACGGACGCCGCGCCTGATTGGACGCTGCCTGAAGCAGTCCGCTTTCGTGCCGCCATGGATGATGATTTCAATACGGCAGAAGCCCTGGCCGTGCTGTTTGAACTGGCGGGTGAGGCCAATCGCGGTCATGCCACGGCTGCGCAGACACTACGCAGCCTGGGCAACGTGCTGGGGCTGTTGCAGCGCGAGTCGGCGGATTTTCTGCAGGCCGGGGTAAGCAGCGGAGGAATGGGCGAATCCGAGATTGAATCCCTGATCGCTGCGCGTCTGGCTGCACGGAAAGAAAAGAACTTTGCCGAATCCGATCGCATCCGCGATGTCCTGACGGCAGCGGGGATTGTGCTTGAGGATGGCGCGGGCGGAACGACCTGGCGCCGCGCTTGAAGTCGTGACGACTTACTCCTGGTGTATGCAGGGGCCAAAAACCCCGGTGGTAACGGGATAATCGCATCATGCAAACCAGCCAACTCGTACTTGTCGGTGCCGTGCACTGGGACCACCCGGCATGGCATGACCACTTTTATCCAGAGGATTTACCAGAGGACTGGTTGTTGTCTTATTACAACACCCAGTTTCAGGCTGTGTATTTACCTGTTTCAATCTGGGGCGCAGCGTCCAGTGAAACTTGGGCGCAATGGCTGGCAGACACCCAGTCAGGGTTTTGTTTTGTATTGGAACCCGGGCCTCATGTTTTTCCCCAACCCGCATCCGGACGGGCGTTGCTCGCTACGCCAGCGTGGGAGCGAGAGCATGTCTGGTGGTTGGACGAGGTGCCAGACATGCGTGCATTGGCGCAACGCATCACCCGACAGGCCGAAACAGGCCAGCCTTTGTTTGTATTCAGTCGCAGTGGCAACCTCGCTTTGTTGGAGCAGGTGCTGACCCTTAAACAGGTGTTGGGTTACTAAGAACAATTTTTAAACCGTCATGACATACCGTCTGAACACGTGCCTTCTGTAATAATGCAAGCCCTCGAACCACAATCCAGGCCTGATTTCTTGCACAACGACATACTGGTCGAAATTGCCGATGTTGCATTCAAGTATGGTGATCGCCCGGTTCTGAAAGGCGTCAATCTGACCGCCAGACGCGGGCAGGTGATTGCCATCATGGGTAGCAGCGGCTGCGGCAAAACCACACTTTTGCGCCTGATTGGCGGGCAGATCAAGCCCAGCCAGGGAGGGGTGCGCGTGGCGGGTGAGTCGGTGGGAGACCTGGATCAGGCCGGCTTGTATCGTTTGCGCCGCAAGATGGGCATGCTGTTCCAGTTTGGCGCGCTGTTCACCGACATGTCGGTATTCGATAACGTGGCATTCCAGCTGCGCGAGCACACCGATCTGCCGGAAGAGGCCATCCGCGACCTGGTGCTGCTGAAACTGCATGCGGTGGGCCTGCGTGGAGCGGCACAGATGATGCCATCCGAATTGTCGGGCGGGATGGCGCGTCGCGTCGCCCTGGCGCGTGCGATTGCACTGGATCCGCAACTGGTGATGTATGACGAGCCTTTTGCCGGACTCGATCCCATATCACTGGGAATAACCGGCAATCTGATCCGCCGCCTGACCGATACGCTGGGGCTGACCTCGCTGGTGGTGACGCACGATGTGCAGGAATCGCTAAAAATTGTCGATTACGTGTACTTCGTTTCGGAAGGCGTGATCGTGGCGCAAGGGACGGCGGATGAGATCCGCAACTCCGATCTGCCTTATGTGCACCAGTTTGTGCATGGCGAGGCGGATGGTCCGGTGCCTTTCCATTATCCGGCAGCAGCCTATGCTGACGATTTGCGGCTGGGAGGTCAGCGTGCTTAAGCGAGCCATAGAAAACCTGGGTAATCGCACCATCCAGGGGGTCTGGCGCATTGGTTATGCAACGCGCTTCGTCCTGGCCATATTGCTGCATTCTGGAACAGCGTTCCGCCGCTTCGGTCTCACGATTCGCGAGATCTATTTCAGTGGCGTGCTCTCGCTCATCATCATTCTGGTATCGGGCCTGTTTGTGGGCATGGTGCTGGGTCTGCAAGGCTATGAAACCTTGCAAACCTACGGCTCGGAAGAAGCACTCGGCGTGTTGGTGGCGATGTCACTGGTGCGTGAACTGGGCCCGGTGGTCGCGGCGTTGCTGTTTGCCAGCCGTGCCGGGAGCGCGATCACGGCAGAAATCGGCCTGATGAAGGCAACCGAACAGTTGTCGGCTATGGAGATGATGGCGGTGGACCCCATCGCCCGGGTAGTGGCGCCGCGCTTCTGGGCCGGCGTGATTTCCATGCCGCTGCTGGCGGGGTTGTTCTCGGCCATGGGTATTCTGGGTGGCTATCTGGTGGGCGTACAACTGATCGGAGTGGACGAAGGTGCATTCTGGTCGCAAATGCAGAGTGCAGTTGATTTTGAACAGGATATTTTGAACGGCGTGATCAAGAGCGTGGTGTTTGGCGTGGCCATTACCGCCATTGCCCTGTTTGAGGGCTACGATGCCCCGCCCACTGCTGAAGGTGTGTCGGGTGCCACTACCCGCACCGTGGTGACGTCCAGTCTGGCCGTGCTGGCGCTGGATTTTGTTTTGACTGCATTCATGTTTCGGGGACTTAGCTAACATTATGAACAAGACCGTACTCGATCTCTGGGTGGGATTATTTGTCATCGCGGGCATCGCCGCGCTGCTGTTTCTGACGCTCAAGGTTGGCAGCATGAATACCGTAAATGTTTCGAACAGCTACGAAGTCGTCGCACGTTTTGAAAATATCGGCGGGCTGAAGCCGCGCGCCCCGGTCAAGAGTGCGGGGGTGGTGGTGGGACGGGTGGCTGACGTGACATTTGACAACGAACTATATGAGGCGGCGGTTACGCTTCGCCTGGACAAGCGCTATGCTTTTCCCAAGGACACGAGCGCGGCCATCATGACCTCGGGCTTGTTGGGCGAGCAATATATTGGCCTGGAAGCCGGTGGAGATAGCGCCAAGCTGAAAGACAAGGACCAGATTGCCATCACGCAGGATGCGGTGGTGCTGGAAAATCTGATCGGCCATTTTTTATACGGTAAGGCTCAAGAAGGAGCGCCACAATGATATTCAATACACTGACACGCACGCTTATGGCGGCAGGCGTGCTGCTTGCCACCCTGCCAGGGCAGGCGGAAACCATCAACCTGCAGCAGGCTGTGGAAATGAGCCTGACAGCTGATCCCCGGATCAAGGAACGCGAGCAGGTGGTTGAGGCTGCGCGTGGGGTATTGGAGGAGGTTCAGGGCAATGCAGGCTGGCGTGTGAGCGCCAATGCCTTTATTGGGCTGGCACCCAAGGTGGAGGGAGGGTTCTTTGAAAACGGCACCACCATCCCGCGTTCTGACGGAAACAGTTACAACGGCGTTTCAGACTGGACGCATCTGGACTTTGCCCTGATCAAGCCGCTCTACACGTTTGGCAAGATCGAGCGCTATGGCGAAGCTGCTCAGGGCAATATCGATCTCAAACGCGGCGAACTCCGCCAGACGCGGGCCGACACGGCATACGATACCAAGCGGGCCTATTTCGGCTATCTGACCGCGCGCGACAGCCGGGTGTTTCTGGAAGACATGCAAGGCCGGTTGAACCAGACTATCGAAAGAGTGGAGCGCAGCCTCAAGGAAGAGCGGGGCGATGCCAGGCAGTCTGACCTGTATGCCTTGCAGACCGCCAGGGGCACGCTCGCCAAGTATGTGTATCAGGCACGGGCCATCGAGAAAATCAGTCTGGACGGGTTGAAGGTTCTGACCGGTGCCGGCCTGAAAGCTGATTTGAGTGTTGCCGATCAACGTATCGAGCCGGTGGCTTTCCCGCTGGTCGACCTGGCTGAGTTTCAGTCGCGCGCCTTGCAGGACCGCCCTGAAATGCAGCAGTTGGAGGCAGGTTTGCGTGCACGTCGCGCACTGGTGGCAGCCAAAAAGGCCGATCGCATGCCGGATGTATACGCGGGCGTGATTGGCCAGGTGAACTACGCTTCACAACGCGACCGGCTGGACAACCCCTACATCAACGATGCGTTCAATGGCGGTGGATTGACGCCGGTTGTCGGCGTGAAATGGGATTCGGCGTTTGGGGTGGCGAGCGCGCGCGTCAATCAGGCACAAGCCGAACTGGAGGCGCTCAATCACAAGAAGGCCTTTGCCGTGGCCGGGATTCCGTTTGAGGTGGGCGAAGCCTATGCCAACGCTCAGGCCAATTTTGAAGGCCAGCGCGAACTGGCCGAGGGGGCAGCCGCCGCCCGTCGCTGGATGGTGGCTTCGCTGGCTGACTTCTCGGCCGGCATGGAAAGCGCGGACAAAGTGGCCGATGCAATGCGGAATTACATCCTGGCGCAGACCGACTATTTGCGCACGGTGAACGACTACAACATGAACGTGGCCCAGTTGGCCCGCCTGACGGGTGAACTCAAGTAAGCCGGGCACGTCTATTACTTGC
>CAYGMS010000127.1:0-6800 GCA_964350905.1 uncultured Thiobacillus sp.
GTGAAAGTTTTCTTGATAGCGCTCACACGAGTTCCTTTCAAAGCAAAAACGCCCCGCGAGTGCGGGGCGTGGGGAAATTCAGGGTGTAACCAGGCCCATCGACCGCTCTGATACAGGCAGTTCTGAACCAGTCAGTGCTGGCGCAGCAAGCAAAATGCAGCCAGCCGGGTTCAGGGTCATCAGAGCGGCCAGGTCGAAATTACTTACGCAGACCGAGGCGCTCGATCAGAGTCTTGTAGCCTTCGAGGTGGGTACGCTTGAGGTAGTCCAGCAGCTTGCGGCGACGGCTCACCATTTTCAGCAGGCCACGACGCGAGTGGTGATCCTTCATGTTGGCCTTGAAGTGGCCGGTCAGATCATTGATGCGGGCCGTCAGCAGGGCAACCTGCACTTCGGGCGAGCCGGTGTCGGCAGCAGCGCGTTGGTAATTCTGGACGATCTCAGCTTTTTGAGCGACGGTAACAGCCATGGTGTACTCCTTCTAAATCGCGTGGCCTGCGGCTGTGCGGGACACGTTCGGGGGAAACCGCGCATTTTACGCGGAAAGGGTGGTTCGACTCAAGCCTGTTGTGTGGCGATCAAGCGCTGCGGGACCAGCTGGCCGGCGTCAGCATGAGCCAGACCGAGAAAGCGGTTCGTGGTCGTGTACATGCGCATCAGCCCTGAATGGGCACCTGAATAACGCACGCTGCGGCCCTGACACAGGGCCGTGGTATCGGTTTCATCCAGTTGCAGGCGGGGCAGATGTGCAACCAGGCAATCCGCCGGCTGCAGCCAGGATTGGCGCTGATCGGCCTCGAGTGCTTCCAGATCGACCAGGGAATGGGCCTGATCCAGGCTGAACCCCCCTGCAGTGGTGCGTGTCAGGGCGGTAAGGTGTGCACCGCACCCCAGTGCAGCACCGATGTCCTGAGCCAGGGTGCGGATATAGGTGCCGGCCGTGCATTGCACGTCCAGCACCACACGCGGCGGGGCGCATTCAACTAGTTCCAGTGCGCGGATGGTGACCTTGCGGGGCGGCCGCTCGATTTCGATTCCTGCGCGCGCATATTCGTAGAGCGGGCGGCCTTGATGCTTGAGTGCTGAATGCATGGGCGGAATCTGCTCGATTTCCCCCTTGAAGCGGGGCAGCACAGCGAGGATATCGTCGCGGCTGACATTCACCTCGCGGGTGTCGAGCACTTCGCCTTCCGGGTCGCCAGTCGTGGTGGTGGTGCCGAGTTGCATGACGGCGCGGTAGTGCTTGTCTGCTTCGAGCAGATAGGCTGAAAACTTGGTGGCTTCGCCGAAACAGAGCGGCAGCAGGCCATCGGCAAAGGGGTCGAGGGTGCCGGTGTGCCCGGCCTTTTTGGCGTTGAGCAACCACTTGGCTTTTTGCAGGGCGGCGTTGGAGGTGATGCCAACCGGCTTGTTCAGCAAAAGCACGCCGTCGATTGGCTGCCGGGCGGGCTTCACTCGTCTTTCGGGTGTTTGGCGTCTTCGGCGATCGCCGTTTCGATCAAATGGGTAAGCTGGATACCGTATTCGACCGATTTGTCGTAGACGAAGGTGAGTTTAGGGACCACGCGCAGTTGCATACGGTGCGACAACTGCGTACGCAGGAATCCGCTGGCACGCTGCAGGCCCTGCAGGCAGGCATCATGCTCGGCCTGGCCGCCCAGGGTGGTGAAGAAGACCTTGGCAAATTCCATGTCGCGGTTGACCTCCACCTCGGTGATGGTCAGCATGCCGACGCGCGGATCCTTCACTTCCTGCCGGATCAATTCCGGCAGTTCGCGTTGAATCTGGTCTGCGACACGGCGCGCGCGCGGGAAATCCTTGGGCATTACAGCGAGCGTGCCACTTCCACAATCTCAAACACTTCCAGTTGGTCGCCTTCCTGGATGTCGTTGAAGTTCTTGAGCGAGAGGCCGCATTCCAGGTTGGACTTGACCTCTTTGACGTCATCCTTGAAGCGCTTGAGCGAATCGAGTTCGCCCTGGTGGATGACGACGTTGTTGCGGATCAGGCGGATACCGGCATTGCGCTTGATTACGCCATCGAGCACGTAGCAGCCGGCAATGGTGCCGATCTTGGATATGACGAAGACCTGGCGGACGTCCACAGTGCCGATGACCGTTTCCCTTTTCTCGGGCGCCAACATGCCGGACAACGCGGATTTCACTTCATCCACGGCTTCGTAGATGATGTTGTAGTAGCGCAGGTCCACGCCATTGGCTTCGGCCAGCTTGCGGGCTGAGGCGTCGGCGCGCACGTTGAAGCCGATCAGCACGGCCTTGGACGCAAGTGCCAGGTTGACGTCGGATTCGGTAATGGCACCCACACCGCTGTGGATGATGTTGACCTTGACTTCGTCGGTGGACAGCTTGGCCAGTGCGTGCGCCAGACCCTCGTAAGAGCCCTGCATGTCGGCCTTGAGGATGATGGGCAGATGCTGTACTTCGCCCTCGCCCATCTGGTCGAACATCGACTCCAGCTTGGCCGCCTGCTTTTTCGCCAGTTGCACATCGCGGAATTTGCCTTGACGGAATAGCGCAATTTCGCGTGCTTTACGTTCGTCCGGCAGCACCATCATGTCTTCGCCGGCGCGTGGCACGTCGGACAGACCCTGGATTTCAACCGGGATGGATGGGCCTGCTTCGGTGACCGTATTGCCCGCTTCGTCGAGCATGGCACGAACACGACCGAACACCTGGCCAGCCAGCACCATATCGCCACGACGCAAGGTGCCAGATTGCACCAGCAGCGTGGTGACCGGGCCTTTGCCCTTGTCGAGACGCGCTTCGATGACGATACCCTTGGCCGGGCCTTCGGTATGTGCCTGCAATTCCAGCACTTCGGCCTGCAACAGAATGGCATCCAGCAGGCCATCGATATTGGTATTGGCCTTGGCCGACACTTCGATGAACTGGGTGTCGCCACCCCATTCTTCCGGGGTTACGCCTTGCGCCACCAGTTCCTGGCGAATGCGCTCGGGGCTGGCTTCGGGTTTGTCGATCTTGTTCACGGCCACCACCAGCGGTACACCGGCAGCCTTGGCATGGTGGATCGCCTCGATGGTTTGCGGCATCACGCCGTCGTCTGCTGCGACCACCAGCACCACGATGTCGGTCGCTTTGGCGCCGCGTGCACGCATGGCGGTAAAGGCTTCGTGACCTGGCGTATCAAGGAAGGTGATGACGCCTTTTTCGGTTTCGACGTGATACGCACCGATATGCTGGGTAATGCCACCGGCTTCGCCAGTGGCTACGCGGGTGCGACGGATGGTGTCGAGCAGCGAGGTTTTACCGTGATCGACGTGTCCCATCACCGTGACGACGGGCGGACGGGCACGCGAAACCAGTTCGCCGGTAAAGCCGGTATCGATCAGGAAGGCTTCCGGCGTATCCAGCGCAGCCGGTTTGCCGATGTGGCCCATTTCCTCGACCAGAATAATGGCGGTTTCCTGATCCAGCACCTGGTTGATCGTTACCATGCTACCCAGTTTCATCAGGGCCTTGATGACTTCAGCGGCCTTGACCGACATCTTGTGGGCCAGTTCGGCCACGGTGATGGTTTCGGGCACAAACACTTCGCGCACGACCGGCTCGGTCGGTGCGACGAAGGTGGTTTCCTCATTGCTGCTGGATCGGGATTTGCCCTTGCGGCCGCGCCAGCCGGTATCCGGTGCAGCACCGCCGCGGGTCTTGAGTCCGCCTTTGCGCTTCGCTGCATCGTCTTTCCAGCTGTCAGCTTTTTTGGCTGGTTTTTTGTCCTTGGCCCCTGCCGGTTTGTCAGGTTTGTGCAGTGTTTTTTCTGTGGGAGCGGCGGGCGCAGCGGGTGCGGCAGCCTTCTCGGCTTCCGCCAGTTTGGCGGCTTCGCGTGCAGCCTCGGCCTGCTTGCGCAAGGCTTCGCGTTCGGCGCGGGCCTTGGCGTCCGCAGCCTGACGCTCCTGCAGCGCCTGGCCACGGCGCTTTTCTTCTTCGCGCGCCTTGACTTCGGCCTCGTCCAGAATGGAGGCTTTTTTGATGCGGGTTGTTTTCTTGACGGTCGGGGCGGGCTTTTCTTCCGGCGCTGCGGCTGCTTCGGTAGGAACTTCAGCTGCGGCTACGGCTTCGACCGCAACCGGCTCGACTGCAGCGGGTTCGGCTTCAGCTTTGGCCTCAACCGGTTCGGGCGCTGCGACTTCAGCCACCGGCTCGACCACGGGCGCTTCAACGATGGGCTCGATTACGACCGGGGCTTGCTCCTCGACCAGAGGCGCTACCTGAACTTCCTGTGCGGGCTCTGCAGCAGCCTGGGCATCCGTTGCCAGCGCAGCGGCATCGCGCTTGACGTAGGTGCGCGATTTGCGGACTTCTACCTGAATCGTGCGGGATTTTCCGGTGCTGTCCGTTTTGCGGATTTCACCGGTCTGCTTGCGCGTGATGGTGATTTTGGTTTTACCGGGCTCGGTTGCGCCGCCATGCATCTTGCGCAGATAGTCGAGCAAGTGCGCCTTGTCCGCTTCTGTGACAGGGTCAACGACATCATTTTTGCTGACACCCGCCGCCTTCAACTGTTCAAGCAACAGTTGCGGCGGGAGTTTCAGCTCTAGTGCAAATTGTTCAACGTTCATGCAATCCTCGTGGCGTATCAGCCTTGGGCGAACCAGGGCGCGCGAGCAGCCATGATCAGTTGTTCGGCGCGTTCGGGTTCCATAGCGGCGATGTCAGTCAGTTCATCCGTCGCCAACTCGGCCAGGTCTTCAGTGGTGTGGATGCCTTTGCTGGCAAGCAGACGGGCCGTTTCTGCATCCATGCCCTCAAGTGACAGCAGGTCGCCCGCAGAGGCTTCAACCTGCTCCTCACCCACAATGGCGGCGGTCAGCAGCGCGTTGCGGGCGCGGTTGCGCAGCTCGTTGACCAGGTCTTCGTCGAAGGCCTCGATCTCGAGCATTTCGTTCAAGGGAACGTACGCAACTTCTTCCAGTGTCGAGAAACCTTCGTCGACCAGGATCTGGGCGACTTCCTCGTCCACATCGAGTTTCTCGATGAACAGAGCGAGCGTATTGCCGCTCTCGGCCGACTGCTTTTCTTCGGCCGCTTCGCGCGACATGATATTCAGGTCCCAGCCGGTCAGTTCGGACGCCAGACGCACGTTCTGGCCGCCGCGGCCGATGGCCATGGCCAGCTGCTCTTCTTCCACCACGACATCCATGCTGTGCTTGTCTTCGTCCACCACGATGGAACTCACTTCGGCGGGCGCCAGCGCGTTGATCACGTACTGCGCAGGGTCGGACGACCAGTGGATGATGTCGACGCGCTCGCCTGCCAGTTCGTTGGTCACCGAGGTGACACGCGAACCGCGCAGACCGATACAGGTACCGATGGGGTCGATGCGGGGATCGTGCGACACGACTGCGATTTTGGCACGCAGGCCGGGGTCACGCGCTGCCGCCTTGATCTCGAGCAGTTCTTCCTCGATTTCCGGTACTTCCAGCTCGAACAGCTTCATGATGAATTCAGGCGCAGTGCGCGAGAGCACCACCTGCGGGCCACGGGCACCGCGGTCGATGCGCAGCAGATAGGCACGTACACGGTCGCCTACACGCAGGTTTTCACGCGGGATCATCTGGTCACGGTGCAGGAAGCCTTCGACGCGGCCGGATTCGATGATGGCGTTGCCACGATCAATGCGTTTCACTACGCCATTGACCAGATGTTCCTTGCGGTCCAGGAAGTCGCTGATGATCTGTTCGCGCTCGGCGTCGCGGATTTTTTGCAGAATGACCTGTTTGGCGGCTTGTGCGCCAATGCGGCCAAACTCGACATTTTCCAGCGGCTCTTCGATGTAGTCACCGATTTCGATATCGGGAATCTTGTCCTGGGCGTCGATCAGCAGGATCTGGTAGCCCTCGGACTCCAGTTCAGCCTCGGTCACTACCAGCCAGCGGCGGAAGGATTCATATTCACCGGTTTCGCGGTCAATCGATACGCGCACGTCCGATTCTTCCTTGAAGCGCTTTTTGGTGGCAGAAGCGAGGGCCTGCTCCAGGGCATCGAACACCACTTCCTTGTCAACGCTTTTTTCGCGTGCCAGCGCATCGGCCAACATCAATATTTCACGGCTCATAATTTCTCCAGCGCCCGCTTCTTAAACCATGGGTTTGAGGCGGGCAACATCCACGTTTCTCAGATCAATCGATACTTCCGAACCATCGACGATCAACTTTACCGTTTCACCTTCCAGGCCAACCAGCTGGCCGCTCAGGCGACGGCGGTTGTCCATTGGTACACGCAACTTCAGGGTGACTGGCTCGCCTGCAAAGCGGACATAGTCCTGCGGCTTGACCAGTGGCCGATCGAGACCGGGCGAGGACACCTCCAGCCTGTCGTAATCGATGTTCTCGACCGTAAACAGGTGGCTCAGGTGATTGCTCACTGCAACGCAGTCGTCAATCGTGATGCCATCCGGCTTGTCTATGAAAAGCCGGATGAGTCCACGCCCGGCGCGTTCCAGCGTCACCAGCTCGTAACCGAGTTCGGCAAGCACAGGTTCAAGTCGGGCGGGCAAATCCATTATCGCAAATCCATCGTCGTGCCACAGCGCCAGAAGGTGCAAACGAAGCGCCGCGCGGCACAAATAAAAAATGGGCGAACCGCCCACTGTTAATAATTAAAGCGCCGGAATTATACCACTCCGGCTAATAGACTGACAGGAAAGTGGTGCCCGGAACCGGAATCGAACCGGTACGCCATCGCTGGCGAGGGATTTTAAGTCCCTTGTGTCTACCAATTTCACCATCCGGGCGAAGCAGGCAGAGAGTTTGAGTCTGGAGG
>CAYGMS010000128.1:0-6783 GCA_964350905.1 uncultured Thiobacillus sp.
TAATGTTCTACAAGCCGCCGTTTTTGCGTAAGACAGCGTCTGAATCGCCGCTATTGGATGGTCAGCCAATCTATTGTGTTTGCAAGGACTTCCTTAAAGAAACAAGACTGGATTGCTTGTGATGTCCTGCCCTGCCGAGCCACACCACACTGTTCGATTTGGCGGTCGATCCACCGGCTTTCTGGGTTAGGTTGAGTTGCGAGCGTGGATTGTGTCCAACCCAAAAATTGGTGCCAATGCCAGTGGTGCAGATTGGAGCGTGGACGTACTCATGTGAATGTGGCTTATCTCTATCCCATCTTCACTTCGTATGGGATTGATAAGTAAGCAGTCGCAGGGCATTGACCACAACCACTACAGTTGATCCCTCGTGCACCAGCACTGCCAGCCCGATCCCCGCCCAACCGAACAGGGTGGCGGGAATCAGCAACGCCACCACGCCCATCGACACCCACAGGTTCTGACGAATAATGCGCCGTGATGCACGGCTCAAGGCCACGGCAAATGGCAGCTTGGAAAGGTCATCCGCCATCAGCGCCACATCCGCGGTTTCCAGCGCCACATCGGTGCCGGCGCCGCCCATGGCGATGCCGACCGTGGCGCGTGCCATGGCTGGCGCATCGTTGACGCCGTCGCCGACCATGGCCACCAGGCCGAAGCGTTGCCCAAGTTCGTCCATTGCCTTGACCTTGTCTTCCGGCAACAGCCCCGCTTTTATTTCGTCCAGGCCAACCGCGTCGGCGATGGCGCGGCCCACGCGTTCATTGTCTCCGGTGAGCATGATGGTTTTTCGGATGCCAAGCTGATGCAGCCGTTCCAGCACCTGCTTCGCGCCTTCGCGCGGGGTATCAGCCAAGGCCACGACGCCGAGGAATTGCCCGTCAGCCTGGATCAGCATGATGGTTTTGCCTTCCGTCTGGAGGCGCTCTGCCTGCTGTTGAATTGCGTCAGGGATGGTTTCACCATCAAACAGCCTGGCGTTACCGATGGCGATTTTTTGGCCATCGAATTCGGCGCGCAGTCCTTTTCCGGTCACGGCTTTGGCCTCCCCGGCTTCACCCCAGATTAAACCGCGCTCCTTCGCCTCCCTCACCACCGCCTGCGCCAGCGGATGGGCGCTGCGACTTTCCACGGCGGCGGCAAGGGTCAGCAGACGTGCCTCGTCTCCGCTGACGGCGACGACATCAGTCACCCTGGGCTTGCCGATGGTCAATGTGCCGGTCTTGTCGAAGGCGATGGCCGTCAGTACGCCCAGATTTTCCAGGTGCGCGCCCCCCTTGATCAGCACGCCGCCGCGCGCGGCACGCGCGATGCCGGACAGTACCGCCGACGGGGTGGCGATGGCCAGCGCGCAGGGTGAAGCCGCCACCAGCACCGCCATGGCACGGTAAAAGGATTCGGCGAAGGGAAAGCCGAACAGCGGCGGCAGCGCGATGAGCAGCGCGGCGCCCACCAGCACGACGGGCACGAAGATGCGCTCGAAGCGGTCGGTGAATCTCTGCGTGGGGGATTTCTGCGTCTGCGCCTCGGCCACCATCTCCACCATGCGTGCCAGGGTGCTCTCCCGCGCCAGCCTCGTCACCTCAACAACCAGCGCGCCCTCGCCGTTGACAGTAGCGGCGAACACCTTGTCGCCGAGCTGCTTGTCCACCGGCATGGATTCGCCGGTGACCGGAGATTGATCGACCGCCGAGTTGCCGGACGCCACTTGGCCGTCGGCGGGAATGCGCTGACCGGGCTTGACGATCACCCGGTCGCCGCGCTGCAATTCCTCCACCCGTACCTCGATCTCGGCACCATCACGCTGAACGATGGCGGTCTTGGGCGCCAGTTCCGCCAGCGCCTCGATGGCCTTGCGCGCCCGGTCCATGGCCAGGTGTTCCAGTGCATGACCCAGGCTGAACAGGAACAGCAGCAGCGCGCCTTCTTCCCAGGCGCCAAGCGCTGCCGCCCCGGCCGCCGCGACGATCATCAGGACATCGATATCGAAGCTGCGGTTCTTCACGCTCTGCCAGGCATCGCGCAGGGCATAGAAACCGCCCGTCGCATAGGCGCCCAGCAACAAGCCGAGCGATAAGCTGCGCGGCGCATCGGCGAGACCGGCCAGCCATCCCGCCAGCAACAGCAAGCCCGCAATGCCGCTGAAGATGAGCTCGCTATGTTCGGCGAACCAGCCGGCCTCGCGGCCCTCCTCCAGCACGACATAACCCAGCGCCTCGATACGCCGGATGATCGCCGCGCGCGCGACTTTTTCGCTGTCGAATTCCAGGCGCAGGCGTTCGGCAGCGTAGCTCACTGAGGCCTCCAACACGCCGTCCGTGCGTTGCAGGGCGTGCTCGATCACGGTGGCGCAGGTGGGGCAGTCCATGCCGTCGATACGCAGGCTCTCGTGATGATAGCGATTGCCGATTTTCGCACCGGCCGCTTGCGCCAGCTCGCGCACCCGGCTCACGCTGAACCGCTGCGGATCGTAATGCAGGCAAAGGCGGGCGCTGCCGTCTTCGCGAATCAGGTGTACCTTTTCCAACCCTTCGGCCTGTAGCAATTCAGTCAATCGCCCCACGCAGGCGTCGCGCTCATCGGGGACATCCGGCAAGACCAGGGACAGGTCCAGTTTAAGTTTTTCAGCCATGATGCTCCTCCTCATAGAGCCCTGATCCAGACCGATCCGTGCCCAGCACGCGCACTTCAACGTGCCGAATCAATAATTGCGTACCAACAGCACACTTCCGCTCCAACGATATTTCTCTTCTGTCGTGCCAGGAGCAGGCATACGTTGAACCATGCGCCACCCGCTCCCGTCCAGTGAGCGTTCCAGTAAGGCAAGAGGCGTGTCATATCCGTCCGCAATCGACGGCAGGCTCAGGAACGGCAAGCGTCCGGGTCCCTGGAACGAAACGCTCCCAACCCAGAGTGGAATCCCGCCGGGATCGACCACCACATCAGTGCTCCAGAGACGGAGAACGAGCTGTCGGTCAACCGTGGTTTTTCCTTGCGGCCCGCCCGCATCCAGTGGGCGGATCATCACCAGCAACTCGTGCCTGCCGTCATGCACCTGCGGCAGCATCGGAAGCTCGGCAAGCGCGGGCGCCGGAAGCAGCCAGCGCAAGGCCGAAGTCGCGCTCAACGGAACCGACTCACGCCAGCCCTGCGCGGCGAGCTTCTCGCGTACGGGGGTAAGCGTGCCGGCCCATTGCACATTGAGGGGCTGTTCGAACTCACCTTCGAGGTCCAGGCGATAGGCCGGCAGCGAGCGCCACTGCCCGCGCCACCACGACTCCAGGTCCAAGTGGCGGGCCGCGATCTGCGGCGCTGCGTACCGCTGAAAGTCCGTGGAATATTGGAAAGTCACGTGCCATCCAGCCGCCAGCACGAAAGCGAGCAGCGTCACGTGCGGCAGCCCCGTCGGCAAGAGGGTCGGCGCCCGATGGCGGTAGTAGGCGATCGCCAGCAGGCAAACCCAGGCCAAACCAAGGCTCAGCCCACCGAGCACATCCGACAACCAATGCGCACCCAGATACAAACGCGAGAGGGCAATGGTGCTGATAAGCAGCGCGGCCAGGGCGTAGGGAAACCAGCGGCGTGGTGGTGAAAGATTGCGTGCGACGAGTACGGCCAGGAACCCGTACGTCACCATGCTCATGGTGGCGTGGCCGCTGGGGAAGGCGTAGGCGGAAAGCGCATCGTACTGGGCAGTAAGCGGCCGGGGCCGTTGCAAGACCACTTTGAGCACGGTGGTGGCAAACTGGCCAAAGCCTACCGCTGCGGCCCAGTAGGCGGCCGCACGCCAGCACCGCCGCCATAAAAGCCAGGCCAGCACGGCTGCCGCGACGAGCGCGATGACCACACCATCGCCCAGTTCCGTCAGGAATACCATGACCTGGTCGCCCCAGGGCGTGCGCAGACGCTGCAGAAGTCGGTACAGGCTCTCGTCTGCGCGCACGAGGGGGTCGCCCGTGACGACATCCTCCAGCACCCCCAGGAACAACCAGGCGGAGCCCGTGAGCAGGGTTCCCAGCACGAGCAGCGCCTTCGCTTCAGGCTGCGCAGGGTCCAGGACGCCGCCTATTACGTTGTTCACTCTCG
Source organism: uncultured Thiobacillus sp. (assembly GCA_964350905.1). Taxonomy (GTDB): domain Bacteria; phylum Pseudomonadota; class Gammaproteobacteria; order Burkholderiales; family Thiobacillaceae; genus Thiobacillus. The sequence goes on from CAYGMS010000128.1 coordinate 4,087, forward strand.
GATGGCGGCTGCCCCAAGCCAGGAGCCATTGAGTCATCTGCGCGGCCCTCGGCGGCAGCACCTGGAAAAGCCAGCGCATGATCCACAAGATGAACCAGATCACCGCGACGAGCAGCACCAGCAGCACCGCGAGCCGCGCCGCGACCGCGCCCGCAAGGGCGAGCGAGGCGCCGAAGGCCATGCCCGGCAGCAGATAGGCCGGCGCCCAGGCAAGCGCCGACAGGACGTTTACCGCGTAGAAGGTCGCGGGCCGCATCCCGAGCATGCCGGCCACGACGGGAACAATGGGACGGACGGGACCGACGAAGCGTCCGAGGAGAACGCTCTTGCCTCCGTGGCGATGAAAGAATTCCTCGCCGCGGGACAACCATCCGGGATGGCGACGGAACGGCCACAAGGCACGCAGTCGATCGCGATAGCGCCGGCCGATCCAGAAGCTGATGCCGTCGCCGGCGATCGCACCCGCCACGGCTAGCAGCAGGGTCGGCCAGAAGTCGAGCGCCCCCAGGGCCACGAGCGCCCCGGCGATGATCATGACGGCCGCACCCGGCACGACCAGGCCCACAACCGCTAGCGATTCAGCCATGGCGACGGTGAAGACCAAGACGCCGGCAACGTCCGGATGCATCCCGACCCAGTCCACAACGTTTTGCAAGAGACTTGTCACTTGGCCTATCTCCATCCCCTATGGAATCACGGCAACCTCGCACATGCCGTTGCGATGGCGAACGGAACGCCCTCAAGCCGCATATGCAAAGTCCGCCTGGTCAGACGGTCGATGCCGGCATCGCGCTCGTCGGGGACATCCGGCAAGACCAGGGACAAGTCCAGTTTAAATTTTTCGGTCATGCTGCTGCTCCTTGTAGAACCAAATGATTACAGCGGGGTATGCGCTGCATTACCGCCGGGGTTTGCCGCCAGCTTGGGCGGCGCCTCACGAAACGGAAAAAACCGTACGCTTGGCGAGCGCCCTCATAAGGTCTCGCGTTCTGTTGCCGTTTTAACCAATCGCGGTATCCAGCGCACATAGACAAGTTCGCTAACGAGTTCAACCAGCGTTTGCGTAACCACTACCGCCGGGATGAGGGCGCCACCTCCGGGGACGGCGAATGCCAGTGGCAATACCACCAATGAATTGCGGGTACCAGCGCTGAAGGCCAGGGCACGGCCCGCGCCAACATCGAGTCCTAGAAGTTTTCCCACCGCATAGGCGACAAGAGGCATGGCGATCGCGAATGCCACATAAATCGGTACTGTCCAGGCAACATCGGTAGATGCAGCACCGATCTGTGGAGCAACGGCCGCGAACACAATCAACAACACGAGCGCCATTAGAGGGACGGGCAACCATCCCATCGCACCCTCAACCTGCTTGCCCAGCTCGCGGCGGGCAGCCCAATACTGGGTTAACCAGGCGAGGACAAGGGGTACTGCAATCAGCCAGAAAAATGCGTTCAGGAAGGGTCTTGCCTGCACCAAGCCTGCTGCGTCAGCCCCGAGAAACAGCCCGAGGTAAATGGGTAACAGCAGCATTTGCGCGATGAGCAAAACGGGCGTTGCCGCGAGGATGAGCTTCGCGTCTCCCCGCCCCAGGTGCGTGAATACAACGACATAATCAATGCAGGGCGTCAGCAATACCAGCAGCACAGCGAACTGAAGCGCCGGGTTGTCGGGAAGGAATTGGATCAGCCCGAGCACCACCAGCGGAACCGCAACGAAGTTGACGATTAACAGCGCCGAGAGAAAGCGCCCATGGGTCAGTGCCTGCCGGAGGGAAGTCATCGGCACTTGCAAGAACGTGACATAGAGTAGCGCAGCCAGTGCCGGATTGATCCAGGTTTCCAAGGCAGCGGAGGATCGATCCGCCACGGTGGCCACCAGTAGTCCAGCAAACACCGCTGTGAAATAGATAGCAACTTGATGCTTTTCCAGCATCGACTTAGAGACCCGAATCATCGTATGACCTTGCTCCCGTATTCCCACTTTTTGTTTGCGCACCAGGGATTCAGGCCCCATCAATCCGAACGCGCAGCAATTTGGCCGAATTCAAAAACACCAGAACATCCGGCCCCAGATGCAGAAAGGCGGCTTCGATAGGACCAATCCAGCCCATCAGCGCTGCCGTGATACCCAACACATGGACTACGCCAACGCCCACAAATAAATTCTCTTGAATCGTGCGATAAGCGCGTCGGGCAATGGCACGGGCACTGACGATTTTAGATAAATCATCCGTCATCAAAACAATATCGGCCGCTTCCAGCGCGGCCTGGGTGCCGCCACCGCCCATCGCAATACCTACATCCGCTCGCGCCAAGGCGGGTGCGTCGTTGATGCCGTCACCTATCATTGCTACGCGACGCCCTTGCTTTTTTAACGCTTCGATCGCTGCTACTTTGTCTTCCGGCATCAAGTTGGCGCGCACCTCGTCCACGCCCAATTCCGTGGCCACCGCGCGTGCGGTGGCCTCATTGTCGCCGGTCAACATCACGATGCGCTTGACGCCCGTCCGCTTCAATTTCTCCAGCGCTTCACGCGCACCCGGCCGTAACACATCGGCGATGAAGATTACCCCGGCAAATTGTCCCTCGACTGCCACATGAACCGGTGTTTGTCCGCCGTCTTCAATTGCGGTGACAAGTGTTACGCCGTTTTCACGCAGCAGTGCCGCATTGCCGACCAGCACGGTACGACCCG
>CAYGMS010000129.1:0-372 GCA_964350905.1 uncultured Thiobacillus sp.
GCGCATGAGCTTTTGGCCGACCTGGACAAGGAAACAGTCGACTTCGGCCCCAACTACGACGGCTCCGAGCATGAACCACTGGTGCTGCCGGCCAAGATCCCCAACCTGCTGATCAACGGTTCGTCCGGCATTGCAGTGGGTATGGCAACCAATATCCCGCCGCACAACCTCACCGATATTTGTACAGCACTGTTTGCGCTGCTGGACAACCCCGAGACTGATATCGAAGAGCTGATTGCCATCGTCAAGGCACCAGACTTTCCGACCGCCGGCATCATCTATGGCCTGTCGGGCGTGCGTGACGGTTATCGCACCGGTCGCGGTCGCGTGGTGATGCGTGCCACCTGCCACTTCGAGGATGTGGGCAGGGAG